>NZ_JBHYWI010000029.1:74644-106295 GCF_042751525.1 Kitasatospora sp. NPDC059408 | reverse complement strand
CAGATGCGGATACGAGACAGCGCCGCCATCGCGGTGGGGCCACTCGACGTCGCCCCGCAGCGCCACCGCCGCGGCCCGCTCGGCGGCGGGCGCGGCGTGTCCCGCCCCCGCCGCCGGGTTGGCCAGCAGCGCGACGGTTCTCGGCGCGCGCGCCGTCACGGGATCAGCTTGCCCGGGTTGAGGATGCCCGCCGGGTCGAGCTCGGCCTTGACCGCGCGCAGGATCCGCACGCCCAACTCGCCGATCTCCTCGGTCATCCAGGGCCGGTGGTCGGCGCCGACGGCGTGGTGGTGGGTGATGGTGCCGCCCGCCGCGACGATCGCGTCGCAGGCCGCGTGCTTGGCGGCGCCCCACCGGGTGAGGGGGTCCTCGCCGAGGGCGGCGACGACGGTGAAGTAGAGCGAGGCGCCGGTCGGGTAGACGTGCGAGATGTGGCAGAGCACGAGCGCGCCGGGCAGCGCGGTGGTGAGCGCCTCGGTGACGGCGCTCCGCAGCCGCGGCAGGCGGCTCCAGTTCGTCGCCGTCTCCAGGGTCTCGCAGAGCGCGCCGGCGCCGAGCAGGGAGTCCCGCAGGTAGGGGGCGTTGAAGCGGCCGTGCTCCCAGGCGCGGGCGGGGGCCTCGCCGAGCGAGGTGCCGCCGGCCGCGAGGAGCACCTCGCGGGTGAGCCGGTGCCGGGCGGCGACCTGCTCCGCGGTGCCCTCGAAGACGGTGACGGCGAGGCAGCCGCTGACCGCGGGCGAGCCGCCGATCTGCTCGGTCATGGCCAGGTTGACCATGGTCTCGGCCTCGTCGGAGAGCCGGATGACGGTCGGTCCGGTGCCCTGCTGCTCGACGGCGCGCAGGGCGGCGGCGCCGGTCGCGAAGTCGGGGAAGCTCCAGGCCTCGTAGGCCTTGACGGCGGGCAGCGGGTGCACGCGGACCCGGACGGCGGTGATGATGCCGAGGGCGCCCTCCGAGCCGAGGAAGAGCTCGCGCAGGTCGGGGCCGGCGGCGGAGGCCGGGGCGCGGCCGAGGTCCAGCACGCCGACCGGGGTGACGACGCGCAGCCCGCGCACCATGTCGTCGAAGCGCCCGTGGCCGGCCGAGTCCTGGCCGGAGGAGCGGGTGGCCGCGAAGCCGCCGATGGTCGCGAAGCGGAAGCTCTGCGGGTAGTGGCCGAGTTCGTGGCCGCGCTCGGCGAGCAGCGCCTCCGCGGCCGGGCCGGTGAGGCCGGCGCCGAGGAGGGCCTCGCCCGAGGTCTCGTCGAGGTCGAGCAGCTGGTCGAAGCGGCGCAGGTCGAGCGAGACGACGGCGTTCAGCCCGCCGCGCTCGGGGTCGAGGCCGCCGACCACGCTGGTGCCGCCGCCGAACGGCACGACGGCGATGCGGCGTTCGGCGCACAGCGCGAGCAGGGCGGCGATCTCGTCCTCGCTGCCGGGCAGCACGACGGCGTCGGGCGCGTCCTGCGGCTCGCGGCTGCGGCGGCGCAGCAGGTCGGGGGTGGACTTGCCGCCGGCGCGGGGGAGGCGGTCGGCGTCGGCGGCGCTCACGTGCGCCTCGCCGACGGCGGCGGCGAGCGCCTTGAGGTCGGCGTCGGTGAGCCGGGAGGGGCGCAGGCGGACCTCGTCGGCGGTGGGGCCGGGCTCGGCGTCGCCGGTGACGCCGAGGGCGGCCGCGAGCAGTCCCTTGATGTCCGCGGACAGCTCCTTGGCGAGGGCCGGGTCGCCCCAGGCGTCCCACTTCATCGGGGGGAGCGGCAGCGCGGCGTCGGCCGGGCCCGCTTGCGTCTCAGGTGCCATGCGTTACAGTTTCACACATCATGTCAAGTAGTAACGCCGGCTCCCCGGCCTCCCAGGACGCCCCGCAGTCGCGCAGCACCGACGACGCGATCCTCGACGCCGCCGCCGAGCTGATCGTCCACCTCGGCGTGCGCCGGACGCAGCTGGCCGAGATCGCCCGCCGCGCCGGGGTCAGCCGGCCGACCGTCTACCGCCGCTGGCCGGACGTGAAGGCGGTGATCGGCGCGCTGCTCACCCGGGAGATCCTGGTGGCCACCCAGGAGGGCGACGTGCTGGACGTGCACGACCGCGAGACCTTCGTCGACCGCGTCGTCGAGGTCGCCGTCCGCCTGCGCGACCACCCGGTGCTCGGGGCACTGCTGCACTCGGACGACTCCGACCTGCTCCTGGAGTACGTCGTCGAACGGCTCGGCGCCAGCCAGCGCGGCCTCCTGGAGGCGCTGCGCACCGGCATCGAGCAGGGCCAGGCGCACGGCTCGATCCGGGCCGGCGAGCCGCTCGAACTGGCCGCCATGGTGCTCCTGATCGCCCAGTCCACCGTCCAGTCGCACCGCATGGTCGCCTCCCTGCTCCCCGAGGCGGCCTGGCGGCGCGAACTGGCCCGAGCGTTGAACGGATACCTCGCGCCATGACGCCTCCCTCCACTCCCTCCCCGCCGGCCGCGGGCCCCTTCGCGGGGTCGAGCCGGCTCAACGGCATCAGGCGGGCGGTGGAGCTGGACGCGCTCGCCGACCGGCCGCAGGTCGACCTGCTGGTGATCGGCGGCGGCGTCACCGGCGCCGGCGTGGCCCTGGACGCCGCCGCGCGCGGCCTGCGCACGGTCCTCGTCGAGTCCCGCGACCTCGCGTTCGGCACCAGCCGCTGGAGCTCCAAGCTGGTGCACGGCGGCCTGCGCTACCTCGCCTCCGGGCGGATCGGCGTGGCCCGCGAGAGCGCCGTCGAGCGCGGGGTGCTGATGACCCGCACCGCGCCGCACCTCATCCGGGCGCTGCCCCAGCTCGTGCCGCTGCTCCCGGACCTCCTGCGCCCCGGGCAGGGCGCGCTGATCCGCGCCGGCTTCCACGCCGGCGACGCGCTGCGGCTGAGCGCCGGCACGCCGGGCGCGCTGCTGCCCCGGATGCGCCGGATCGACGCCGAGCGGACCCGCCGCCTGGTGCCGGGCGTCCGGACGGCCGGGCTGCGCGGCGCACTCGTCGCGCACGACGGCCAACTCGTGGACGACGCACGGCTGGTGCTCGCGCTGGCCAGGACGGCCGCGCAGTACGGCGCGACGGTGCTGACCCGGGTCCGCGCCGAGGACGTCACCGGCGGCTCGGCCCGGCTGGTCGACACGGTCGGCGGCCACGAACTGACGATCCGCGCCGGCGCCGTGATCAACGCCACCGGCGTGTGGGCGGGCGAGGTGGACCCGTCGATCCGGCTGCGCCCCAGCCGCGGCACCCACGTCCTGGTCGACGCCGCCGCGCTCGGCCACCCGACGGCCGCGCTCACCGTGCCGGTGCCCGGCTCGACCAGCCGCTTCGTCTTCGCACTGCCGCAGCAGCTCGGGCGGGTCGCGATCGGCCTCACCGACGAGGACGCGCCGGGCCCGATCCCGGACGAGCCGGTGCCGACGGACGGCGAGATCGGCTTCCTCCTCGACACCGTCAACGCGGCCCTGAGTACCGCGCTGGCCAGGGCGGACGTCCGCGGCGCCTACGCCGGGCTGCGCCCGCTGATCGACACCGGGGGCGGGAGCACGGCCGACATCTCCCGCGAGCACGCGGTGCTGGAGTCCCCGTCGGGGATGGTCACGGTGGTCGGCGGCAAGCTCACCACCTACCGGCGGATGGCCGAGGACGCGGTGGACGCCGCCGTCCGCCTGCGCGGCCTCCCGGCGCGGGCGTGCTGGACGGCCCGGCTGCCGCTGGTCGGCGCCCCCGGGCACCGCGACAGCCGCCCGGTCCCGGAGCGCGGCGTGCCCGCCTCGCTGCTCGCCCGCCACGGCGGCGCTGCGGCGGAGGTGCTGGAGGCCGGCGAGCTCACGCCGGTCGCCGAGGGGATCGACGTGACGCGCGCGGAGATCGCCTACGCCGTGACCCACGAGGGCGCGCTGGACGTGGCGGACGTGCTCCACCGCCGGACCAGGATCGGCCTGGTGGCGGAGGACGCGGAGCGGGCGGCGAAGGCCGTCGAGGAGATTCTGACGGAGTGCCAGGAAAGCTGACGGAGCGTCAGGAGGGCTGGCGGTCGAAGGGCTTGAGGTCGGGCTCGACCCACTCGGTCCGGGCGCGGTCGTCGGCGAGCGTCCCGGGCCGGTAGTGGCGGGCGAGCAGCCCCTTGTCGAACAGGTCGGGGTGGCGGTCGGCGAAGGCGGTGAAGTCCTCGTCGTCGGTGGCGTGTCGAGCGACCAGCTCGACCCAGGCCCGGGTCATCGTCACGTGGAACTTCTGCGGCGCCCCGGCCCGGGTGGCGGTGGCCCGGATGCCGTCGGCGACCAGGGTGAGCGCGGCGGCGCGGCCGTGCCGCCGGACGGCGAGCCAGGTGAGGTGGACGTGCCGGCGGTGGTCGAAGCGCTCGGCGCCGGCCGTCACCTCCTGCATCAGGGCGGTGAACTCGGCCGGTGCGGCGGCGGGTTCGGGCGCCGCCGCCAGTGTGGACGCCGGTATGGACGCGGGTGCGGCGGGAGTGTGCGGGGTGTCGTGCGGGGTCATGCGGAAGCCTTCGTCAGGGCCAGGAGCACGGCGTGGAAGCCGTCCACCTGCGCGGGGGTGAGGTCGCGGAGCGCGCGGTGCTCCAGGCCGGTCACGGTCCGCCGGACGGTGTCGGCGGCCTGCCGGCCGGAGGCGGTGAGCTCGACCAGGACCGAGCGGCGGTCACCGGCGCGGGCGCCGCGGGTGATGTGGCCGCGCTGCTCCAGGCGGTCGAGCACCCCGGTCAGGGTGGTCGGCCGGGTGCCGACGGCGGCGCCCAGCTCGGAGGCCGTCCGGGCCCGCCCGTCGGAGAGGTTGGCGAGCGCGTTGATCTCGGAGGCGGTGAGGCCGAGGACGGCCAGTTCGGCGGCCAGCAGCTGGAGCGTGGCGTGGGTGGCCCGCTGGAGCGCGAGCAGTGCGGAGGCGCCGGGAGCGCCGTGGGTGTCCGGAGTGTCGAGGGCGCCGTGAGCGTCGAGGGCGCCAGGCTCGGCGGCCTCGGGGGGTGTGGGATCGGACGTCACGTTTTCGGATATTACGGATCCGTAGCATCCCGGGCAAGCCGGGCGCGCGCCTCAGCGTCCGACCCGCTCCGGCATCGCCCGCGTGGCCCCGGCCAGCTCCAGCACGCACGTGAGCGGGTGCTCCGCGACCCCCGTGCGGTCCAGCCGCACGGCGAGCGGCACCGGCGGTTCCTCGGCGAGCTGTCCGGCCAGCGTCAGCGGGTAGGAGCCGTGTCCGTGCACGCGGTGGAACGCGCACTCCTTGCCGTCCACCAGCAGTTCGGTCTCGGTGATCCAGCCGGAGCGGACGTTGACGGTGACCGAGTGGCCGGCCTGGTCGAGGTGGAAGCTGTGCCGCTGGCGCATGGGGACCTCCCGCGCGGTCGCGGGGCGGGGCGCCCCGCCCGCACGGCCAGTGTAGGTCGGCCGCCCCGGCCGGGCCCGTCCGTGCGGAAGCCGGGCCCGTCCGCGTGGAAACCGGGCCGTCCGCGGGAAACCCGGTGGTCGCGGAGCCGCGCGGGCCGCGGCCGGTTCCCGCGCGCGTCCCTGAGAAAAGCCGGGGGTCGGCAGCGACCGCAGGTGGATTCTCGTGATCTCTACAGTGTTGTAGATTCCTCGGCAGGGAGAGATCCGAGGAGGGAATCGTGGGAGTTTCGCTGGCCAAGGGCGGCAACGTCTCGCTGAGCAAGGAGGCGCCCGGTCTGAGCGCCGTGATCATCGGGCTCGGCTGGGACGTCCGGACCACCACCGGTGCGGACTACGACCTGGACGCCAGCGCGCTGCTCTGCAACGCCCTCGGCAAGGTCGTGTCGGACCAGCACTTCGTGTTCTTCAACAACCTGCGCAGCCCGGAGGGTTCGGTCGAGCACAGCGGCGACAACCTGACCGGTGGCGGCGACGGTGACGACGAGCAGATCAAGGTCGACCTGGCCCGGGTGCCCGCCGACGTGGCGAAGGTGGTCTTCCCGGTGTCGATCTACGACGCCGACGCCCGCATGCAGAACTTCGGGCAGGTCCGCAACGCGTTCATCCGCGTCGTCAACCAGGCCAACGGGCAGGAGATCGCCCGCTACGACCTGAGCGAGGACGCCTCCACCGAGACCGCGATGGTCTTCGGCGAGCTGTACCGCAACGGCGGCGAGTGGAAGTTCCGCGCGATAGGCCAGGGCTACGCCTCGGGCCTGCGCGGCATCGCGAGCGACTACGGCGTCAACGTCTGACCGTCCGGCCCGTCTTCACGGGCCCGGGCGGAGTGCCGAGCGGGCCGCGCGACATGCGTGCGGCCCGCTCGTCCGCGTTCGTTCAGGTCCCCGGCCGTGAGCCGAGGGGGCTGCCGCCGAAACCCCCGCTGCCGGTGACCTGTCGGTGCCACCAGTCGGCCATCGCGGGTTCGTCCATGGCCGACCAGTCCGGCGCGTCGACGACCTGCGCCGCGCCGAGCCGGCGGCCCAGGTCCACCAACTCCAGCCCCGCCGTGCCCCGTTCGCGCTCGTAGACGGACAGTGCGGCGGTCCACGAACCGTCGGCGCCGCGCACCGCCTCCTCGAAGGCGTGCGCGTCCTGGAGGGCCTTCACCGCGCCGCTGGTGTTGTGCGGGCGCACGACCGTGGCGGCGTCGCCGGCGAGCAGCAGGCGCCCGGCCGTGCGCCGCGGGGTCGCGAGGTCGTAGATCGGCTGGAGGAAGGTGCGCTCCGGCGGGGTCAGGGTGACCACGGCGGCCCAGTACGGCGGCAGCCGCCGTTCGGCGAGCTCGGCGAGTTCGCCCGCGCGCCCGGCGTCCAGCGCGCCCGCCGGGATGCTGGTCGGGCCGCTCAGGCACAGCCAGTCGGGGGTGGGTGCGTAGAAGACCCAGTTCACCTGCGTGGTGCCGGGGTCGACGCCCGGGATGCGGTAGAGCACGACCTGGCCGCCCGGGTAGCAGACCGTCGCGCACTCCTCCTCGGGCCAGGCCCGCGCCCCGCCGGGCAGCTGTTCCAGCAGCGTGGCGTCGTAACTGCCGCGCCAGCACACGTACCCGGCGTACTCGGGCCCCACCTGCGGGCAGACGGCCTCGCGGACCGCCGAGCGGTAGCCGTCCGCGCCGATCACCAGGTCGTACGGCTCGCGGCCCCCGTGGCCGTCGGCCACCCAGGCGCCGTCGCCGTCGCCGTTGCCGACCTCCGTCACCGTCGTGCCGAGGCGGAACTCGACGTTGGCGGGCGTCCGTGCGCGCAGGGACTGCCAGAGCACGCCCCAGTGGAACGAGTGGAACTCGAACGGCTGGGTCCACAGCCGCCGTCCGCGCGCGTCGCCGCCCGGCGCGTCGTCGCGGGTGATCCAGCGGCGCAGGGCGAGGCGGTGGCGGCGGACGTCCGCCGGGACGTGCCCGGCGTCGACGAGCTCGGTGAAGCGGGCGTCCTGCATGCAGAGGCCGACGCCGCGGTCCTCCAGCAGGCCCGGACTGCGCTCCAGGACCACGACCCGCTCGGCCCCCTGCCGGGCCGCCGCCCGGGCGAAGGCGCTTCCGGCGATGCTGCCGCCGACCACGGCGACCGAGCCACCCCTCATGTCCGTCCCCTCCTGTGCATCCGATTGCTCGACTGCTTCGAATGATTCGACTGCTCCGGCGTTGCCCGTGCCAGGACGATACCGCCGCGCCATTATGCAACTAGTTGCACATGGCTCCGGGCGTCCCCTACCCTGCGGTAACCAGAGCACCCCCGCCCTCCAGGAGACGTCGATGAGCGCCACGCCCGGCAGCCCCTACCCCCACCTGCTCAGCCCGCTCGACCTCGGCTTCACCACCCTGCCCAACCGCGTGGTGATGGGCTCGATGCACGTCGGCCTGGAGGAGGCCCCCGACGGCTTCGACCGCATGGCCGCCTTCTACGCCGAGCGCGCCCGCGGCGGCGTCGGCCTGATCGTCACCGGCGGCATCGCCCCCAACGAGGCCGGGCGCCCCTGGGAGGGCGGCGCGATGCTCACCACCGAGGAGGAAGCGGACAAGCACCGCGTCGTCACCGACGCCGTGCACGCGGCCGGCGGCAGGATCGCGATGCAGATCCTCCACTTCGGCCGCTACGCCTACCACCGCGACCTCGTCGCCCCCAGCGCGCTCCAGGCGCCGATCAGCCCGTTCGTCCCGAACGCGCTCACCGCCGAGCAGGTCGAGCAGACCGTCGAGGACTTCGTGCGCTGCGCCGAGCTCGCCCGCCGCGCCGGCTACGACGGCGTCGAGATCATGGGCTCCGAGGGCTACCTGATCAACGAGTTCGTCGTCGCGGCCACCAACCGGCGCGAGGACGAGTGGGGCGGGCCGTACGAGCGGCGGATGCGCTTCCCGGTCGAGATCGTCCGCCGGGTCCGCGAGCGGGTCGGCCAGGACTTCATCATCGTCTACCGCCTCTCCATGCTCGACCTCGTGCCCGGCGGCTCCACGCTCGCCGAGGTCGTGCAGCTCGCCCAGGCCGTCGAGGCGGCCGGCGCGAGCATCATCAACACCGGCATCGGCTGGCACGAGGCCCGCATCCCCACCATCGCCACCTCGGTGCCGCGCGGCGGCTTCGCGTGGGTCACCAAGAAGGTGATGGGCTCGGTCGGCATCCCGCTCGTCACCACCAACCGCATCAACACCCCGGAGATCGGCGAGCAACTGCTCGCCGACGGCTACGCCGACCTGGTGTCGATGGCCCGCCCGCTGCTCGCCGACGCCGACTTCGTCGCCAAGGCCGCCGACGGCCGCGCCGACTCCATCAACACCTGCATCGGCTGCAACCAGGCCTGCCTCGACCACACCTTCAACCTCCAGATCACCTCCTGCCTGGTCAACCCGCGCGCCTGCCACGAGACCGAGCTCGTGCTCTCGCCGACCAAGCTCCGCAAGCGCATCGGCGTCGTCGGGGCCGGCCCGGCCGGGCTCGCGTTCACCGTCTCGGCCGCCGAACGCGGCCACGACGTCACGCTGTTCGACGCGGCCGACGCGATCGGCGGGCAGCTGAACATCGCCCGCCGCATCCCCGGCAAGGAGGAGTTCGACGAGACGCTGCGCTACTACCGCACCCGGCTGGCCGAGCTGGGCGTCACCCAGCGCCTCGGCGCCGTCGTCACCGCCGAACAGCTCACCGCCGAGGGCTTCGACGAGATCGTCCTCGCCACCGGCGTCACCCCCCGCACCCCCGCCGACCTCCCCGGCGTCGACCACCCCAGCGTGGTCGGCTACCTCGACGTCCTGCGCGACGGCGCCCACGTCGGCGAGCGCGTCGCGATCCTCGGCGCCGGCGGCATCGGCTTCGACGTCGCCGAGTACCTCACCGACCAGGGCGACGCCGCCAGCCTCAACCCGCCCGCCTTCCAGGCCAAGTGGGGCATCGACGCGGAGTACCGGGAGCGCGGCGGCCTGCGCCGGCCCGAGCAGCCCAAGCCCCCGCGCCAGGTGCACCTGCTCCAGCGCAAGACCACCAAGGTCGGCGCCGGACTCGGCAAGACCACCGGCTGGATCCACCGCACCGAACTCAAGCACCGCGGCGTCAAGATGGTCGCCGGCGTCACCTACGACCTCATCGACGACGCCGGACTGCACGTCACCATCGACGGCGAGCGCCAGCTCCTGCCCGTCGACACCGTCGTGCTCTGCACCGGCCAGGAACCGCGCCGCGACCTCGACGCCGAGCTGCGCGCCCTCGGCCGCACCCCGCACCTGATCGGCGGCGCCGACGTGGCCGCCGAACTCGACGCCAAGCGGGCCATCAAGCAGGGCACCGAGCTGGCGGCGGCGCTGTAGTCGCGAACGGCCCCTAGGATCGACCGCATGTCGCTGCCCCACGCCATCCTCACCGCCCTGTTGGAGAGACCCTCCTCGGGACTGGAGCTGACCAGGCGCTTCGACAAGTCGATCGGTTTCTTCTGGCCCGCGACCCACCAGCAGATCTACCGCGAGCTGGGCCGGCTGGAGGCCTCCGGACACATCCGGGCCCTCCCGCAGGCCGGCCCGGCCCGCGGCCAGAAGAAGGAGTACGAGGTGCTGGCGGCCGGCCGCGCCGAGCTCGAACGCTGGACGGCCGAGGGCTCCGACCCGCGGGCCGTCCGCGAACCGCTGCTGCTGCGGCTGCGCGCCGCGGCCGTCGTCGGCTCCGCCGGTCTCGACGCCGAGCTCCGGCGGCATCTCGCCCTTCACCAGGCGCAGTTGGCCGACTACCTGCGGATCGAGCAGCACGACTTCCCGGCCGAACGCGCCGACGACGAGAACCGGCTCCAGCACGCCGTGCTGCGGGCCGGCATCGGTCTGGAGACGTTCTGGGTGGAGTGGCTCACCGCGACCCTGGGCGCGCTGCCGGCTGACTGACCTGCGGCTTTCCGTCCCCGCGCGCTCCCCGCCGACCCCGGTGGGACACTGGTGGCCTGTCCCTGCCCGAACTCTCGACCGGGGGCCCGCATGTCTCACTCCAGGCCGCTCCACGCCCTCACCGCCGCAGCGCTCGTCGCGGCGGTCGTCTTAGGCCCGGCCCACGTGGCCGCCGCGGCGCCGGCGCAGGACCTCCCCACGGCCGACCAGCTCAAGGCGGCGCTGCTCACCGTCGACGACGTCGGCCCCGGCTACACCGAGGTCCCCACCACCAGCAGCCCCGCCCCCGGCGAGAACCCCTCCCCGGCCAGCGGCTGCGACGCCCTCAGCGCGCTCATCAACATGCACGCGGACGCCACCCCGACGCCCGGGAGCCCGCACGTCGAGGCCGAACTCGACGGCGAGGACGGCAACCCGATGGTGACCGAGAACCTCACCGCCGAGGACGCGGGCAAGCTCACCACCGACTTCAACACCGCCACCGACGCGTTCCGCACCTGCCACCAGATCACCTTCAACGCGGGCACCGAGGACTCGGTGAGTTTCACCGTCGCCCCCGTGACCCTCGGCGACCGCCCCGACGCCCCCGCCGTCCGCCTCGACGGCACCCTGGCCGGCGTCCAGCTCAACGCCTACATCGGCATCGAGCGCTTCGGCACGGTCGCGATGGTCTTCGGTTTCTTCCAGCGCCAGGACGCGGGCTCCCAGGAGGCGTCCTTCCAGTACCGCACCGCCGTGGCCAAGGCCGAACGCACCCTCGGTTCCACGGCCGGCAGCACCACGCCCCCGACCCTGCCCACGACCACCCGGTCCGGCGGCACGTCCGGCACCCAGCCCGCGGCGGTCTGAGCCGGCGGCGCTCAGCCGATGACGACCATTCCGGCCATGGCGACGACGAAGCCGGGCAGGGCCCAGCGCCAGTCGCTGCCGCCGGCGGCCGTCTTCGCGCGGGGGACGTTGCGGGAGTGGGCGAGGAGGCCCAGGCCGACGAGGAAGATCGGCCAGCCGATGAGGTGCCGGAGCAGCATGGGCCGAGCCTATCCGGCCACGGCACCGGGGCGTGTCTTTCGGATCGGCCGGGAGCGGACCTCTACCGGTCGGCGTCCTCGGCCAGTTGGAGGCGCAGGTGGGCGGGGCAGGCCGGGTTGGCGGCGACCCGGGCGCGGACCCGCGGGCTGCGGTCGCGGGCGAGCCTGGCCAGGACGTCGGGCGGGCAGTGCGGGTTGCCGGCGCCCCACTCGCGTTCGCGCCGGTAGGCGGAGGCCGCGGCGGTGCGGAGGAGGGCGGCGTCCGTGGTGCGGGCGAGGGCCCACCAGCGGACGTACCGGTGGGGGTCGCGGACGGCCGCGTCGACGAGTGCGGGCGGAGCTGCCGGGTTGGTGACGACCGAGATCCGCACCTCCACGTCCGGGTCGCCGCCGAGGCGTTGCAGCGCGGCGGCGGGGGTGTGCGGGTTGCCCGCGGCGGCGTTGCGCACCGGCCGGCTGCCGCGCAGGGCGGCTTGGTACAGGGCGCGTTCGGAGCGGGTGCGGGTCACCGCGTGGACGCGGACGGCCTCGTGGCGGTCGGTGACGAGCCGGTCGACGACGTCGGCCGGTGCGGTCGCGTACCGGGCGACGGCGAGGCGGACGGCCGACGAGGTGCTCGCCGCCAGGGTGCGCAGCACCTCGTCGGGCAGGCCGTCCCGCAGGGCCGGGCGTTCGCCCTCATGGCACCAGGCGGGCGCGGCGAGCGCCCGCCCGCAGCCGTCGGCGTACGTCTCCCCGCAGAGCAACTCCCCGTCCACAGTGGCCTCCTGAGCGCACGCAGCCCGTTCTGCCACAGTAAGGGCGCACTGGCGGCGACGGGTACGGCGCCCGGGGGCGCGTCGGCGGCCGGGTGGCGTCGCGCGGTTCCGGGGCCGCCCGTGATCCGCTCGGCGGAAGGGGCGGCCAGGCCGTCAAGTGCCCGAACTCCCAAGCGGCGGTCAAGAATTCTTGACCGCCGCTTCGAACGCCCGGACCCGGCGGTGTGCCACGCTGTGCGCCGAACCGCCGCGCGTGCGCGTGCCGACGACGCGTGCCGACGAGGAGACGCCGTGAGCGAGCCGAGACGCCCGATCGAGGACTTCCCCGCCCACCCGGCCGGCGACCCGGCCGCAGACCTCGCCCACGCGGTCCGCGAGCGCCGCACCGCCCTCGGGATCTCCGTCGAAGACCTGGCGGAGCGAACGAAGTTGACGGTGCGTCAGATCCGTGCGATCGAGGCCGGCCACGCCGCGCCGACCCTGCCGCTCCTGACCGCCCTCGCCGCAGCGCTGCGCACCGCGTTCACCGCCTAGTGCCGTGGCGCTCGGGAGTGTCCTAGCGGGCTCCCGGCTGCGCAGGCTCGTTCGTCGTCGTGCGCACGAGCGCTCGCGCCTGCTCGGAGGTGAGCGGGTGGGCGAAGAGGTAGCCCTGGCCGAGTGGGCAGCCCATGGCGGCGAGCAGGTCGCGCTGTTCGGGGTGCTCGATGCCCTCGGCGATCACCTGGACGCCGAGCGTGTCGGCGATCCGGGCGATGCCCTCGACGAGGGCGTACTGCTGCTGCGAGGAGCCGAGGCCGTCGATGAACGACTTGTCGATCTTCAGGATCGAGATGGGGAACTCGCGCAGGTAGGACAGCGAGGAGTAGCCCGTCCCGAAGTCGTCGATGGCGATGCCGACGCCGAGACCGGAGAGGGTGGTCATGTCGTCGTGGACGCGCTCGTCGCGGCGCATCAGCACCGACTCGGTGAGCTCCAGGACGAGCGTGCGCGGGTCGATCCCGGAGGTCGCGACCGCGTGCCGCACGACGTCGACGAAGCCCGCGTCGCGGAACTGCCGGGCGGAAACGTTGACGTTGACGCGCAGCGGCGGCCGCCCGGTGGCGGCGCGGGCGGCGGAGCTCACCGCGTGCCACGCGGCGGCCTCCTGGGCGGCGCGTTCGAGGACCCACGCGCCGAGCGGGACGATCTGGCCGCTCTCCTCCGCGAGGGCGATGAACTCGTCGGGCAGCACCATGCCGCGCCGGTCGTGCGGCCAGCGGACCAGGGCCTCGAAGGAGACCAGGTCGCCGGTGCGCAGGTCGACGATCGGCTGGTAGTACAGCTTGAACGCGGACTCGGCGATCGCGGTGTCCAGGTTCTCGTTCAGCTCGTGCCGCTCCACCAGCCCGGCCTGGAAGGCCGGCTGGTAGTGGCAGGACTGGCGGCGCCCGGCCGCCTTCGCCGAGTACAGCGCGAGGTCGGCGTGGGTGAGCAGCTCGGCGGCGTCCACGCTGTCCTCGGTCGTCGCCACGCCGATGCTCGCCGTCACCCGCACCGAGCCCGCGCTCAGCTTGAACGGCTCGGCGAACACCGACAGCACGCCCTCGGCGATCGCGTCGACATCGTCCGGGCGCAGCACGTCCTCCACCAGCACCGCGAACTCGTCGCCGCCGAGGCGCGCCGCGGTGTCGGAGGAGCGCAGCGCGGTGGAGACCCGCAGCGAGACGGCGACCAGCAGTTCGTCGCCCACCGCGTGGCCCTGGGTGTCGTTGACCACCTTGAAGTCGTCGAGGTCGATGAACAGGACCCCGGTGACGGCGCCGCTGCGCTCGCCGCGCGACAGCGCGTGGCCGACCCGGTCCAGGAACAGGACGCGGTTGGCGAGGCCGGTGAGCGAGTCGTGGAAGGCGCGGTGGGTGAGCTCGCGCTCCATGCGGCGCTGGTCGGTGACGTCACGCAGGGTGAGCACCAGGCCGCCGACGGTCGGGTCGCTGCGGAGGTCGGTGTGGCGGACCTCGGCCTCGATGGGGGTGCGGTCGGTGCGCAGCAGCCGCCAGTGGTGGTCGCGCTGCTGCTCGCGGTGGGCTTCGCGGGGCCGGTCGCCGGCGTGCTCCGGTGCCCCCGACCGGTCGGCGGGCCCGCGCATGCGGGCCAGCGCCTTGCCGACGGCCCGGCTGTCCTCCGGCGGCACGAGCTCGGTGAACTGGGTGCCCTCCAGGTCCGGGTAGCCGAGGACGCGCTCGGCCGAGGACGAGGCGTAGCGGATGCCGTCGTCGGCGTCGAGGATCAGGATGACGTCGCTCGCGTTCTGCACGAGGGTGCGGAAGTACAGCTCGCTGTTGCGGCGGATGATCTCCCGGCTCAGCATGACGCGCTCGACGGCCAGGGCCGCCTGGGCGGCGAGGATCTCCAGCGAGCCCCAGAGGCTGGTGAGCTCCTGCTCGGTGCCGGTGACGATGAGCGCGCCGATCAGCGGGTCGCCGGAGGGGCGTTCGGCGAGGGTGAGCGGGCACAGGAGCGCGGAGGGCATGCCGTCGGGGCGGGTGGCGAGGCCGCTGCCGATGTCCTCGACCGGCAGGAGGCGGGTCTCGCGGTAGGCGGCGAGCGCCAGCACCTCGTCCGGGCCCCCGGGGTGCTCCGCGGCGGTGTGCCGGGCCGCGCCGCGCTCGGCGTGCCGGACGTGCAGGACGCCGCCCTCGGTGACGGCGAGCAGCGCGACGTGCCCGGCCTCGGCGGGCATCAGGGTGGAGGCGGCGGCCTGGACGGCGTCGGCGACCTCCTCGACGGTGACGGCGGCGGTGAGCGAGGCCCCGGCCACGCGCAGTGCGCGCTCGCGGCCGACGGCCTGCCGGCGGGCCACCACGACGACCGCGAGGCGGGCCAGGACCAGGAGGTAGAGCAGGGCGGAGAAGGCGCCGATCACGCCCGCGTTGCTGGTGTTGCCGTTCAGCGACTCGATGATCAGGATCGCCGGGGCGATCAGCGAGGCGAGCGTGAGCAGCGCGAGCCGGCCGCGGCCGAGGTCGGGCTGCTGGGTGGGCACCGGCCGGGTCAGCTCGACCATGGACGGGTGCAGCGCGGCGGCGCCCCACGCGGTGTAGAAGGCGGCCCAGCCGAGTTCGACCGGCCCGCCGATGCGCCAGGTG
The DNA here is from genome assembly GCF_042751525.1 of Kitasatospora sp. NPDC059408. Taxonomy (NCBI): domain Bacteria; kingdom Bacillati; phylum Actinomycetota; class Actinomycetes; order Kitasatosporales; family Streptomycetaceae; genus Kitasatospora; species Kitasatospora sp. NPDC059408. The sequence continues at coordinate 91,114 of NZ_JBHYWI010000029.1, read as the reverse complement.
CCGTGCAGCTGGATCAGCCCGTACAGGACGTCCGAGGTCAGGATGCCGAGGGTGCCGACGGTGAGCAGCTGCAGGGAGCGGCTGTTGCCGCCGCGCGGGGTCAGCAGGCGCAGCAGCAGGGCGAGCACGACGACGTCGCCGAGCGGGTAGGCGATGGAGACGGCCTTCGGGAACCAGTCGAGGTCGGCGTTCCGGGCGTACGGGAGGATCAGGTAGATCCAGGAGAGCAGGGCGAGGCCCATGGTGAGGATCAGGGCGTCCAGCAGGCCCGCGCGGTCCTGATGGGCCGTCCGCCAGCGGATGAAGCCCAGCACGCCGGCCGCGTACAGCACGAACTCGGCGAGGTAGAAGCCGTCGGCCACCGACGGGAACGGGTTGTTCAGGTGCAGGATCTGCAACTGGACGGCCTGGACGACCTCGCCCGCGGTGAAGCTGAGGTTCGCGAGCGCCAGCAGGTACCAGGGCAGCGCGTGGGACGGGCGGTTGAGGCGGACACCGATGACGATGGCGGCCACGCCGCCCAGCCCGATGCCCGTCCACCAGACGATCCGCTGCGAGGGGTCGGAGTAGTAGGCCGAGACGAAGGCCACCATCCACAGCAGGTAACCGACCATCAGGCGTTGTCGCCGGCGTGTCAACGAGGCTACCTCCTCCGCGACTTCACCCCGCCGCTGGGGCGGGAGCGCGTGACGGGGGCGCGCGTGTCGCCGGACGCCCGGTCGCCGGGCGTCCGATCCTGGGGCGCCCGGTCCCGTCCGGTGCCGGGACTTCCGGCGGATCGCCACCGGACGTTCCCAATGTGCCGTGAGTGCGTATAGTCGGAAATGTCGCACCTCCCAGCATTCTGCCGCCACACCACGAGGTCAAGCCGGTGGACGACGCAGTCGACAGCGCACAGGGCGCACCGAAGGAAGCGAGCCCCGGCCGTCACGCCGTGGTCCGCAATGACAACGGTCAGTATGCGATCTGGCCCGGCGACTTGACGGTTCCGGGCGGCTGGCGGCGCGTCTTCGGGCCGGCCGGGCGGGCCGAGTGCCGTGCGCACGTCGAGCGGGAATGGCGGCCGGACGACCTCGGGTTCGCGGCCTCCGGGCGGCCGGGAGGCCATGAGGCCACCGCAGCCCGGCCGCCCGCCGGCTTCGCGGGCACCGTGCACGGGCTGTTCCGGGCGCGGGCCGCGCACGACCCGGAGGCGGTCGCGGTGATCGCCGACGACACCACGCTGAGTTACCGCGAACTGGACCGGCGCAGCGACCGGCTGGCGGCCGCACTGCAGGCCCGCGGCGTCGGGGCGGAGCGGGTCGTGCCGGTCTGCCTGCCGCGCGGCGCGGACCTGGTCGTCGCGTGGCTGGGGGTGCTCAAGGCGGGCGGGGCCTTCCTGCCGCTGGACCCGGCCAACCCGGAGCGGCGGCAGGCCCGGCTCGTCGAGGACTGCGGGGCGCGGGTGGCGATCGGCGCGGTGCCGGGGGTGGAGACCGTCCCGCTGGACGGCCCGGCGGCACAGGGCCCCGTGCCCGACGCCGCGGCCCCCGACGACCTCGCCTACCTGATCTACACCTCCGGCACCACCGGCACCCCCAAGGGCGTCCCGGTCACGCACCGTTCGCTCGTCTTCACGCTCGACCGCGTCATCCACGCCTACGGCCTCACCCCCGGCGACCGCGTCCTGCAGCTCGCCGCGCTCGGCTTCGACACCGCCCTCGAACAGGTGCTCGCCGCCCTGCTCTCCGGCGCCACCCTCGTCCTCGGCGGCAGCCGCACCTGGGCGCCCTTCGAACTCGTCGCCCGGCTGCGCGAACTCGGCCTCGCCGTCGCCGACCTCACCCCCGCCTACTGGCACCACGTGCTCGCGCTGCTCCCCGCCGGCGGGCCGGGGCCGCGGGCGCTGCGGCTGATCGTCGTCGGCGGGGACGTCGTGCACGCCGACGACTGCCGCACCTGCCTGGAGCGGCTGCCCGGCGTCCGGCTGGTCAACGCGTACGGCGTCACCGAGGCGGCCGTCACCTCCACGCTGTGCGAGGTGACGCCCGCGGTGCTGGACGGCGGCGCGGCCGCGGCGGCGGCGCCGGTACCGATCGGCCGGCCGCTGCCGGGCGTGCGGGTGCACGTCCTCGACGCCCGGATGAGCCCCGTGCGGCCCGGCGAGAAGGGCGAGATCCACCTCGGCGGGCCCGGCCTCGCCCGCGGCTACTGGCGGGCCCCCGGGCTCACCGCAGAATCGTTCCTGCCCGACCCGTACGCCGCCGTCCCCGGCGAGCGGATGTACCGCACCGGCGACGCCGGACGCTGGCGGGCCGACGGGCAGCTGGAGATCCTCGGCCGCTTCGACGACCAGGTCAAGGTGCACGGCTACCGGGTCGACCCGGCGGAGATCGAGGCCGTCCTGGCCGGCCACCCCGACGTCCGGCAGGCCCGGGTCGCCGCCGACGGCGACCCGGCCGGCGGCCCCCGCCGCCTCACCGCCTACTACACGCTCGCCGAGCACGCCGCCGCCGACGGCGGGCGCCGCGACGGCCTCCGCGCCTACCTGGCCGAGCGGCTGCCCGCGTACATGGTCCCGGCCTCCTTCGTGCCGCTGGACGCCATGCCGCTCACCCCGGCCGGCAAGATCGACCGCCGCCGCCTCCCGCAGGCCGAGCCGCAGGCGCGCGGGGCCGGCCGGAGCTCCACCACGAGCTCCACCACGAGCTCCGTCACCGGCGGCGCCGTCACGAACTCCACCGCGGGCGCCGTCGCGAGCCCCGGAACGGGCGCCGGGCCGGGCGCCGCCGGCGCGGTCGAGGACGCCGTCGGACACCTGTGGGCCGAACTGCTCGACGTCGAACTCGTCCACCCCGCCGACGACTTCTTCGCCCTCGGCGGCACCTCCCTGCTCGCCATGGAGATGCTCGCCCGCGCCCGCCTCGTCTTCGGCATCGACGTCACCCGCATCCGCGCCCTCACCCGCGCCCTCCTGCGCGACGCCACGCTGCGCGCCTTCGCCACCGCCGTACGGGACGCGCGGGCCGGCGGCACCGGCTCCCGCGAGACCGCCGTCGACTGGGCCGCCGAGGCCGAACTCGGCCACCCCGTCGGCCAGTCCTGGCGCCCCGCGCCCTGCCGCGCCGAACCCGCCGAGATCCTGCTCACCGGCGCCACCGGCTTCTGCGGAGCCCACCTGCTGAACGCCCTGCTCGCCACCACCGGCGCCCGCATCCACTGCCTGGTCCGCGCCCCCGACGAGGAACACGCCCTCGAACGGCTGCGCGCCACCCAGCAGCGCTTCCTGCGCCACGACCTGGCGGACGCCCGGGTCGTGCCGGTGGTCGGCGACCTCGGCGAACCACTGCTCGGCATGACGCAGCGTCAGTTCGACTGGATGGCGCAGAACCTGGACGCCGTCCACCACCTCGGCGGGCAGGTCAACTTCATCTACCCCTACCACCAGCTGCGCGGCCCCAACGTCGGCGGCACCCGCGAGGTCGTCCGCCTCGCCGGGCTCAGCCGGGGCGTTCCCGTGCACTACCTCTCCACGCTCGCCGTCATCGCCGGGTTCGGCGCCGCCGGCATCCGCGAGGTCACCGAGCGGACGCCGCTCGCGCACCCGGACCGGCTGGGCGTCGGGTACGTGGAGAGCAAGTGGGTGGCCGAACAGCTGCTGCACAACGCCGCCGCGGCCGGACTGCCCGTCACCGTGCTGCGCACCAACGACGTCACCGGGGACCTGACGACCGGCGTCATGAACCACGGGACGGAGATGTGCGCGCTCATCAAGTACCTGGCGGACAGCGGCACCTGCCCCGACGTGCGGCTCGCGCTCGACTACGTCCCCGCCGACCGCTTCGCCCGCGCGGTCGTCCACATCGCCGCCCACGCGCCCGCCGACGGCGAGGTGTACCACGTGACCTCGCCCCTGCCCGCCGACCTCTCCGACCTCGCCGAACGGCTCCGGGTGCGCGGCTACCCGGTGGCCCGGATACCGTACCGGGACTGGGTGCAGGGCCTCGTCCGGTACGCCGCCGCGCACCCGACCCACCCGATCGCCCCGTTCGTCCCGCTGTTCGTCGACCGGGCCCCGGGAGCGGCGATGTCGATCAGCGAGATGTACTTCCAGCCGACCTTCCCGCGCTTCGACCGGACGCACACCGAGGCGGCGCTGGCGGGCAGCGGCATCCGGCTCCCGGCGGTGGACGCCGAACTGCTCGACCTCTACCTCGGGCAGCTGGAGGCGGACGGGTACCTGGGGGCGGGAGCGTGAACGCCTTCGCCGGGGTGGACCTGCGGGCCGCGCCCGGCGACGGGCCGGTGGCGTTTGGGGCGGGGCTCGGGGCCGAGGAGATCCTCGCCGCCTACCGGTGCGGGCTCTTCCCCCTGCCGGCCGCCGACGAGTTCGCGATCGCCTACAACGAGGCGCGGTTCGAGGAGGCCGTCGAGGCGGGGGAGATCGCCCTGCTCGGCGGCGACGACCCGTACGCCGTCGCCTGGTGGTCGCCCGACCCCCGGCCCGTCATCCGGCCCGGCGGGGTCCGGCTCGGGCAGCGGCTCGCGCGCCGGCTGCGCAACCGGCTCGGGTGGTGGACCAGCGCCGACCTGGCCTTCGGCGAGGTCCTCGCGCGGTGCGCCGAGGGGCGCCAGCCGGCCTGGCTGGTCGCCGAGTTGCTCGACGGTCTGGCCGGGCTGCACGCGCTCGGCGCCGCCCACAGCGGCGAGGTGTGGGAGGGGGAGGAGCTGATCGGCGGGGTCTTCGGCGTCGCCGCCGGGCCCGTCCTCAGCCTCGACTCGATGTTCCACCGCCGGCCCGACGCGGCCCGCGTCGCCGTCGCCGACCTCGCCGCCCGCTTCACCGCCGCCGGGGGCCGGCTCCTCGACGCGCAGTGGGACGGCCCGCACGTGCGCAGTCTCGGCGCGGTGCCGCTGCCCCGTGCCGACTACCTGGAGGAACTCGCGGCGCCCGCGGACCTCCGGCCGCTGGACACCGACCGGCTGCCGGCGGCCCGGCTGGGCTGAGCCGGGCTCGGGCTGGGCTGAGGTGGGCCCGACTGGGCTGGGCTGGGCTGAGCTGAGCCGGGCCGGGCTGGGCTGGGCGAAGGTGGGCCGGGCTGGGGTGAGCCGCCCGCCGAACCAGTGGCCCCTTACCCGACTTGGCCTGTCTTCGACAAAATTATTCCCCGTCAGTAACATGGCGCCGCGTGTTCAACAGCTCGATAGGCAGGGCCGTCCGCCCCGCCCTCCTCACCCTCGTCCTGACCGGGGTCGCCGCGTGCGGGCCGACGTCCACCGGTACTCCCCAGGCCGCCACCGAGCCGGCCGCTACCCCCGTCGCCGCCACGGCGACCGACACCGGTCCGGCCGGTGTCGCCCCGACCTCCGGCGCCCCGCGCGCCCGCGCCACCACGGCTGCCGCCGCGCCGACCGGACGCCCGACGGCGGCCGCGACCGTCGCGGCGGCCCCCGCCGGAGCCCAGCAGGCCGCCATCGGCACGCCGGGCAAGGACGGTGGCGCCGTCACCGCCACCGCGAAGAACCTCCAGCTCACGGCGTACGACCCGGCCGGCGGCACGGCCGTCCTGTCGGCTGCCCCGGGCACGGCAGCCCCGGGCACGGCCGCGCCGACCGCGAGCCCGAGCGCCCCGTCGGCCGCGCCGTCGAAGGCCTCGCCGAGCGCGTCCGCGAGCGCCGCTGCCGCCGTGCAGCCCGGTGCGCTGATCGCCAGCCCGCCGACCGCCGCCGCGCCCCAGGGCGCGCTCGTCGCCGTCACCGGCGTCCAGCCCGGCGCCGGCGACAGCATCAAGCTCGCCACCCGCCCGGCCACGCTCGCCGAACTGCTCGGCGGCACCGAGGCGGACGGCAAGGTCGCCGTCGACCCGCACGGCATCAAGGTGACGCCGCTGGTCAAGGACCTCAAGGCGACCGTCGGCGCCGGCTCCGGCGGCGTGCAGGCCGACGCCTCCGGCACGCTGGAGGTCGACGTCAACGCCCCGATCCCGCTGCCCGAGGGCGCGAGCGTGGCGGCGACCGGCTCCCTCCAGCTGCACCCCGCCGTCCACTTCGCCTACCACGGCGCCGCCGCGGGCAGCCCGCGCACGGCGTCCATCGGCTTCGACCTCGGGGCCAACGCCCACTGGAAGGTCACCGGCGACCTCGCCCGCAGCACCGGCGCGGCGCCCGTGCGGCTGCCGTTCGCCAAGCTCCAGGCGAGCCCGGTGCTGACCGTCGCAGGCCTGCCCGTCGTGGTCAACCTCGGCCTCACCTGCTACCTGGAGATCAGCGCCGACGGCCAGGTCCACGTGGAGGCCGAGCAGGAGGCCACCGGCACGTGGTCGGTGCGCGCCGACTACACCGGCGGCAAGGGCTGGGCCCCGATCAGCGACGCCGCCGACACCAAGGTCTCCCCGGTCCACCTGCGGCTGAACGGCAAGGCCGGCGTCCGCGCCGCGCTCGGCGCCGAGGCCAGCGTCGGCCTGTACGACACGGTCGGCGTGGAGACCACCGTCGCGCCCTACCTGAGCGCGAAGGCGGAGGGCTCGCTGAGCGCCGACGTCCCGGGCGGCACCCCGCAGGCGCAGGGCAACTGGTCGGTGGTCGGCGGCATCGACCTGAACGGCGCGCTCACCGCGCACCTGAAGATCTTCGGCACCCCGATCATCGAGGGCAAGCTCCCGCTGCCGCCCTTCCACCGCGAATGGCCCCTCCTCGCGGGCACGGCCGCCCTCCCGTCCCCGCGCCCGACCAGCTGACGTACCGACAGCTGACGGGTGACAGATAACAGATAACAGCTGACAGATAACAGAGTTTGAAATCTGTTATCTGTCAGCTGTTTTTTGTTCGCCGCCGGCCGCCCCCGGGCCTACGCTTGCCGGATGTTGTCTGTGGTGGTGGCTCCCTGGGGGAGCGGTGAGCCGGTGTTCAGGCGCGCGGCAGACGTGCGGCACTACGCCGCGAGCACCATGAAGGTCGCCGTGCTCGCGGCGCTGCACCGCAGCGGCGTCGACCTGGACGCCGAGGTGCCCGTGGTGAACCGGTTCGACTCGGCGGTGGGCGGCGAGTTCGCCAACTCCCGTGACGGCGACGGCGATCAGCTGCCCTGGGAGCTCCTCGGCGGCACCGCGCCGCTGCGTACGCTCGCCGAGCGGATGATCACCCACTCCTCCAACCTCGCCACCAACCTGTGCCTCGCCGCCGTCGGCCCCGAGGCGGTGGCCGGGGTCTGGCGGCGGGCCGGGGCGACGCACAGCGCCACCCCGCGCGGGATCGAGGACGCCGCCGCGCGCGAGGCCGGTGTCGACAACCTGGTGACCGCCCGTGACCTCGTCCGGCTCCTGCGCTCCCTGGACGGCGAGCCCGAGCTGCTGGCCCTCCTGGAGCGCAACGCCTACCGGGTGGACCTCGCGGCCGGACTGCCGCCGGGCACCCGGATCGCGTTCAAGAACGGCTGGGTCACCGGCGCCCGGCACAGCGTGGGCGTCGTCTACCCGGACGACTGCCCGCCCTACCTGATCGCCGTCTGCTACACCGGCCCGCTCGCCTCCGGCCACGGCACGGACGACCCGGCGGCCCGGTTGGTCGCGCGGATCTCGGCGGTGGTCTGGGACCGCCGCCGGGACGTCACCGCCCGACCGTGAACCGGACCGCCGTCAGTACGGCGGGTCGTCGGCGCGGCGGGTCGTCAGTACGGCGGGTCCTCAGTACGGCTTGACGAGCACGTGCGCCGCGCCCGGGATGCCGACCTTCAGCAGCTCGTCCTCCTCCGGCGTCGTGGGCGTTCCGGTCTCCTGCTTGAGGATCGCGCGGGAGAGCGCCTGCACCCAGAGCGCGCGCGGGCGGCGGCGCTCCTCCCAGGCGGTGAGGGCGGCCTCGACGGAGTCGGCGGCGTCGAGGCTCAGCGCGAGCACGAGCGCGTCCTCGACGGCCATCGCCGCGCCCTGGGCGAGGTGCGGGGTGCTGGCGTGGGCGGCGTCGCCGGCGAGGGCGACGCGTCCGATGTGCCAGGGCTCCTCGACGGTCACCTGGGAGATGCGCGAGTAGACCACCGCGGCCGGGTCGGTGACCTGGGCGAGGGCCTCGGCGACGGGGCCGCCGAAGCCGGCCAGGCGCTCGGCGAGCTGCTCGTGGGCGCGCTCCGGGTCCGGCCTGAAGTCCTCGGGCTCGGCGAACACCGAGCCCAGGTACATGAGTTCGGTGCTGATCGGGGTGAGCAGCGCCTTGGCCGCCAGGTTCCCGGCGGACATCACGACGCCCCGCACCTCGGGCGAACGCGGCAGCGTGACACGCCAGTTGGCGAAGCCGGTGTACTCGGGCGGGTACTTCTCCCCGTACAGGCGCCTGCGCAGCGGCGAGCCGATGCCGTCGAAGCCGACCACGAGGTCGTAGCGGCCGCCGTGGCCGTCGGTGAGGGTGACGTCCACGCCGTCGGCGTCGTCGGCGAGTTCGGCGATCGTCGTGCCGAAGCGCAGGCGGGCCCCGGCCGCGGTGGCGGCGGCGCCGAGCAGCTCGGCGAGGGCGGGCCGCGGGATGCCGTTGTTGGCGGGGGCGTCGCCCATGCGGGGCTGCGGGATCCGGGCGAGGGTGGCGCCGGCCGGGTCGCAGATGGTCAGCACCTCCCACTCGAAGCCGGCGGCCAGGCAGGCGTCCAGGACGCCGATCTCGCGCATCACGTGCAGGGCGTTGGACGGCTGGATGATGCCGACGCCCAGCGCCTCCAGGCCGTCGCGCAGTTCGGCGACGTCGACGTGGTGGCCGCGCCGGGCGAGGGCGGTGGCGAGGGTGAGGCCGCCGATGCCGCCGCCGTGGATGAGGACGCGCAGGGGAGAGGTCATGCGGGGCTCCAGGGAGTGAAGGGCGAGCCGGATCAGCCGACGGGGGCGGCGGTACCGGCGAGGTCCATCAGGTGGTCGACGAGGGCGAGCAGGAGGTCCCGTCCGAAGGCCCGTTCGCGGACGTCGCCGATCAGCATCGGCACCTGCGGGTCGAGGTCGAGCGCGGCCCGGATCTCGTCGGGGGTGCGGGTGTTGTGGCCGTGGAAGCAGTTGATCGCGACCACGAACGGGATGCCCCGGCTCTCGAAGAAGTCGATGGAGGCGAAACTGGTGTCCAGCCGCCGGGTGTCGGCGATGACGATGCCGCCGAGGGCGCCGTTGACCAGGTCGTTCCACATGAACCAGAAGCGCTCCTGGCCGGGGGTGCCGAACAGGTAGACGACGAGTTCCGGGCTGACGGTGATCCGCCCGAAGTCGAGCGCGACGGTCGTGGTGTCCTTCTGGTCGACGCCGGCCAGGTCGTCGACGCCGACGCTGGCCTTGGTCAGGTACTCCTCGGTGCGCAGCGGGGCGACCTCGCTGACCGTGCCGACGAGGGTGGTCTTGCCGACGCCGAAGCCGCCCGCGATGAGGATCTTGACGGCGGCGGGGGCCGCGGGGTGGGGTGTTGCCATGGTCACAGTCTCCGGAGTCCTTCGCGTACGGCCGTGAGCAGGCCGAGGTCCGCGCCGCCGGCGGCCCGGGCCACCGAGAGCGGCGCACGGGCCCGCAGCAGGCCCTGGGCGATCAGGTCGCCGAGCAGGATCTTGGTGACCGACACCGGGAGGTCCAGGCTGGCCGCCACCTCGGCGACCGCGGCCGGGCGGCGGCAGCGGTCGAGGATCGCCCGGTGTTCGGGCTGGAGGGCGCGGACGCCGCCGCGGCTGCGCGCGAGGGCCCGGGCGGCCTCCTCCTCGTCGGTGGTGAGCACCGTGATCAGGGTGAGGTCGTCGCGTTCGGGCGCGGTGCGGCCGCGGGTGATGGTGTACGGGCGCACCATCGTCCCGGCGGCGAAGTCGTCGTCCTCGTCGTCGAGTTCGCTCCAGTGCGGGCCCACCCGCGTCAGCCCCGTCCGGTGGCGCCGGGCCGGCGGGCGGCGAAGGCGTCGAACGAGCCGGGGGCGGCCTCGCCGCGGACGGGGGTGCCGAGCTTCTGGCCGACCTGCTGCACCAGGGTGTGCATGGCCACCGACATCACCTCGGCGTCGACCTCCTGGGAGGCGACGACGGCGAGGTGGGTGCCCTGGGCGGCGGCGATGACGAACAGCCAGCACTCGGCGAGCTCGACGATCACCTGGTGGACCGGCCCGCCGTCGAAGAGCTGGCCGACGCCGCGGGCCAGGCTCTGCTGGCCGGTGGCGACGGCGGCCAGGCGCTCGGCGTCGGCGCGCTCGATGCTGCGGGAGTGGCTGACGACCAGGCCGTCGTCGGAGAGCAGGACGGCGTTCCTGGTCCCGGGGACCGAGTCGACGAGTCCGTCCAGCAGCCAGTCGATGTCCTGGTGGGTGGCGATCGTGCGGTTCATGACTGGTCATCCGTTCGTGTCGTTCGGGGGTCCGCGGCCGGCAGCGCCCAGGGGGAGGGCTCCGGTGCGTGCGTCGGGGAGCCGGCCGGGGCGGTGGGGGGAACCGGCGGGGTGGCGGTCCGGGGGAGGGGGGTCTCGCCGCTGTCCTGGGAGCCGCCCTGGAGGCCCTGCGCGCGGGCGGCGCGGGACTGGCGCTGGAAGGCGCCGATGGTGGCGCCGGAGCGGCGCACCGGGCGCTGGAACGGGCCGCCGGCGGGCTGCCCGTCCGCCACGGGGGCGGCCGGGGCGGGCCGCTGGGGCTCCGTCTGCTCGCCGGGCGGCGGCGGGACGCGCAGCTCGGCCGCGAGGCTGGCCTGGCGGATGCGCTGCGGCAGCGGCGGCTGGTGGCCGTCGGCGGGGCTGAGCGGCACGGCGGAGGCGTACTCGCGGCGGCGGCGCCGCTCGGCCAGCCGGTAGTGGTCGGCCGGGCGGTACTGCTCGTCGGCGTACGGGGCCTCGGCGTCCGTCACCAGGGCGTAGGCGATGTCCGGGTAGGCGGGGGCGTCGTGGGCCTCGTTGGCGGGCGCGTCGTGCGAGGGCGCCTGGTCGAGGGCCGTGTCCGGGGCCGGGGAGCTGTGCTCGATCGGCTGGTCGGCGTGCTGTGCGCTGCGCCGGCCGGGGTGGTGAGCGGCGTGCGGGTCGGCGTACGGGTCGGCGTGCTGATCGGCGTACGGGTCGGGAGACGGGCCGCCCTGCGGCGCGGCGAGTGGTGCGGCGTCCGGCACGGCGAGTGGTGCGGCGTGCCGGCCTGCGGGCTCGAACGCCCCGACCGCTGCCCCGGCTGGTGCCCCGGTGGCCGGCTCGGCGTGCCCGGCGTACTCGGTGTGCCCGGAGGACCCGGCGGGTCCGGCCGGGGCGTGGCCCCCGCCGGCCACCCCGAAGGAGTCCGCCGGGGAGAGCGCGTGGACCGGCCGCGCCTCGGGCGCCTCGTTGGACGCCGTCATCAGCGCCTTGCGCGAGCGCCGCACGAGCGGGATCGGCCCGGCGGCCGCGGCCGGCGCGTGGGCGGCGTCGGGCAGCCCGGCGTCGCCGTCGATGACGAGCTCGGACGGCACGAGGACGACCACCCGGGTGCCGCCGAACGCGGAGGGGCGGAACTCGACCTTCAGGCCGGTGTTGGCGGCCAGCCGGGCGACGACGTGGAAGCCGAGGCGGATGTCGTCGCCGCGCTCCAGGACGTCGATGCGGGCGGGCGGGCGGAGCATCAGCGCGTTGGCCGCGTCGTACTGCTCCGGGTCCATGCCGAGGCCGCGGTCCTCGATCTCCACCGCGAGCCCGCGCCCGACCATGGCGGCCCTGACCTCGACCGGCGTCGGCGGCTTGGAGAAGGTGGTGGCGTTCTCCATCAGCTCGGCGAGCACGTGGGCGACCGGCCCGACGGCCCGCTCGGAGAGCCAGGGGTGACCCTCGACGTCCAGCATGATCCGCCGGTAGTCCTGCACCTCGCCCTGCGCGGCGCGCAGCACGTCCAGCAGCGGGACGGGCTTGCGCCAGCGCCGCTGCGGCTGGCCGCCGGCCATGATGACGAGGTTCTCCTCGTAGCGGCGCAGGCGCGCGGTGAGGTGGTCGAGGTCGAACAGGCCCTCCAGGACCTCCGGGTCCTCGTGCTTGCGCTCCAGCTCGTCCAGGCGCCGTAGCTGGCGGCCGATCAGCAGTTGGGTGCGGCGGGCGATGCGCTGGAGCAGCCGCTCGAAGCCGCGGTGCTGCTCGGCCTGCCGCACGGCGGTCTCCAGGGCGGAGGTGCGGGCGGCGTTGAGCGCCTGGCCGAGGGTGGCGAGTTCGTCGGTGCCGCCGCCGCGCAGGGTGCCGGCGGCGGCCGTGATCGCGCGGCTCTCGGCCTCGACGTCGACCTGTTCGCCGCGCCCGAGGCGCTCCACGACCTCGGGCAGGGTGCGCTCCAGTGCCTCGGCCTGGGTCTGGAGCTCCTTGATCCGGCGGCGCAGCGAGCGGCTGAGGCGCCAGCTCGCGATGCCGATCCCGACGACGGCGACCAGGCCGACGACGGCGGTCAGCACGACGGTGGTCAGGAGCGAGACGATGGAGTCCAGGCCGACCTTGACCACGCCGTCGGTGCGGGTCTCGATCGCCTTGACGAGCTGCGGGTTGACCTGGTCGACGGCCTGGCGCCACTGGTCCTGCATCGGCGGCAGCTTGACCGTGGCGCCGCCCGGCTCGGCGGCCGTCGGCCTGGTCAGCGCCTGCTCGACGGCCGTCTTGGCCTGCCAGGACGGGCTGTTCATCAGGTCGTGCCAGGCCGGGGCCTCCGCGGCGGGGACGTACGGCGCGATCTGGACGGCGAACAGGTGGTCCTGCGCCCCGATCGCCTCCTGCACCTGCTGGTACTCGGCGACGCCGAGCCGCCCGGAGGGCCAGCCGCGGGCCAGGATCGCGTCCTCGCGGGCGAGCATCTCCTTGGCCCAGAAGGCGTTGACGAGGGTCTTGGAGATCCAGGTGATCTCACCGGTGTCGACGTGGCTGAGCGCGGTGAACAGCCGCAGGTCCACGGCGATCAGGTCGGTGTAGTAGGCGTACAGCGACTGCTGGTCGATGGTGGCGCGGTCGACGGCGGCCCGCTGCTCGCCGAGCCGGCCGAGCGCCTGGCGGGCCTCGGCGACGGCGGTGCGCACCTCGGCGGGGGCCTCGTCGGCGGTCTCGCCGGAGAGCGCCTGGAACTGGCGCACCGCGTCGTCCGTCAGTTGCCGCTGCCTGCGCAGCTGGTCGGCGTTGGCGCCGGGCCGGGCGAGCGCCTCGGCGCTGAGCCGGCGCTCCTCCTGGAGGTTGTAGTAGACGATGTTGGACGGCTGGCCGGCCTTCTGGGCGAGCATGCCCTGGGCGGCCTGCCGCTGGAAGGAGGAGAGCGTCTCGCCGCTGGTGACCGCCCAGAGCAGGGCGAGGGCGATGCTGGGGACGACGGCCAGGACGAGCAGCGCCGTCCGCAGGGACAGGCGCGGACGCCTGCGGGGGGCCTTCGGCGTCGGGGGCCGCCGATTCGCACGCGCGCGCAGAGCTGACTCCTTAGGGCGGGCTTTTTGACGAAGCGATACTAGTCATACCGTGTTATTGGAGTGAAAGCCCGTTCGCCGTCTGGACGGTGCTCACGCACCGCTTCGACACAATGTCATCTCCCCGTTGACCGTTCGTCAGCGAACGACACCTGTTCGGAGCCGTGCGGCCCAGTGTCATGGACGTGGCCGCCCGGAAGGTGGCGCCCGCGTGAAGAGTGTGTGACGTCCATCGCGGACATGCCATCAGGTCCCGAGCAGCCGCGCCCGCGTGGCCTCCAGCTCCTCCGCGAGCACCCGTCCGGCCTCCTCGGCGTCCGCGCGGTGCAGCGCCCCGACGAGGCCGGCGTGGGCGTCGTGGCCGTGGTCCGGGTCCCCGGCGCGGAGCCCCAGCAGTCCGACGAGCGCGACCAGGTGCTCCCTCAGGACGGGGACGAACTGGGCGAACAGGTCGTCCAGCACCGGGTTGTGAGCCGCCGCCACGACGGCGGTGTGCAGCGCGATGTCCGCGTCGACGAAGGCCGCGTCGTCCGCCGCGCCGGCCGCGAGTCGTGCCGCGAGCGCGGTGTCGACGGCGGCCAGGTCGGCGTCCGTCCGCCGGGTCGCCGCCAGCCGGGCCGCCTGCACCTCGACCATCGTGCGGACCTCGTAGACGTGCGCGAGCTCCGCCCGGCGCAGCCGGGTCGCCCAGTCCCCGGCCGGCCGGTCCGCGGTCACGAAGACGCCCGCGCCCTGGCGGCTCTGCACGAGGCCGGCCCCCGCCAGCGCGCGCAGGGCCTCGCGGACGGTCGAGCGGCCGACGCCGAGCTCCTTCGCCAGCGCGACCTCGCCGGGCAGCTTGCCGCCGACCGGCCAGTGTCCGGAGGTGATCTGCTCCTCGATCCGCGCGGCGGCCTGTTCGGCCAGGGGGGAGGGGCGCAGGGGGCCGATCGGGGACATCGCGTTCACCTGTCAGGTTGTCTGAGGAGTTGTGGTGTGGCTAGTCTACCGGCCATGCAGCAGCGGCGTCTCCTCCTCGGCGGCCGCAGCGGGGTCTGACCGGACCGGCACCCCGCTGCGGGGCGTCGTCCTGCCGGTCACCGGTACTCACCGAAGGACCCCGCATGCCCGTCCCGACCCCGCGCACGCCCACTTCTCACGCGACGCCGCCTCACACGACGCCCTCCCATGCAACGCCCCGTCACGCGACGCCCAGTCACGCAACGCCCCGTCACACGACGACCCTGCGCGCCCCGGCCGGTCCCGTCCCGGCCGGCGCCCCCGCCTGGAACCCCCAGCGCGGCGGCACGATGCCCTCCCACCGCTACCGTCCCGCCCACGAGCGGGTCCACGTGCCCGCGTTGCTGCGGCGCTGGCCCGGGCAGCGGATCGAGCGGGCCCCGCTGTGGGTGCCCGTCGACCTGCGCGACGGCAACCAGGCACTCGCCGAGCCGATGGACCCGGCGCGCAAGCAGCGGATGTTCGACCTGTTCCTGGCCATGGGCTTCAAGGAGATCGAGGTCGGCTACCCCTCCGCCAGCCGGGCCGACTTCGACTTCGTGCGCCAACTCGCCACCGTGCCGGGTGCGGTGCCGGAGGACGTCACGATCGTCGTCTTCACCGCCGCCCGCGCCGACCTCATCGACCGCACCTTCGAGGCCGTCGAGGGCCTGCCGCGGGTGGTCGTCCACCTCTACACCGCGACCGCCCCGGTCTGGCGGGACGTCGTCCTCGGCCGGGGCCGGGAGGAGGTGCGCGAGCTGATCGTCGGGGCCGCCGAGCACATGGCCCGGCGGGCCGAGGGGCGCGAGGGCGTGCGCTTCCAGTTCTCGCCCGAGGTGTTCAACCTGACCGAGCCGGACTACGTCCTGGAGGTGTGCAACGGCCTCACCGCGCTGTGGGACGCGAGCCCCGACCGCCCGGTGGTCCACAACCTGCCCGCGACCGTCGAGATCGCCACCCCCAACGTCTACGCCGACCAGATCGAGTACCTGCACCGCCACCTGGAGCGGCGAGAGTCGGTCGTCCTCTCCGTCCACCCGCACAACGACCGCGGCACGGGCGTCGCGTGCGCCGAACTCGCCGTCCTGGCCGGGGCGCAGCGCGTCGAGGGCTGCCTGTTCGGCAACGGCGAACGCACCGGCAACGTCGACCTGGTGACGCTCGCGCTGAACCTGCACACCCAGGGCGTCGACCCGATGCTCGACCTCTCCGACATCGACGCCGTCCGGCGCACCGTCGAGCACTGCAACCGGCTGCCGGTGCCCGAGCGGCACCCGTACGCCGGGGACCTCGTCCACACCGCCTTCTCCGGCACCCACCAGGACGCCATCAGGAAGGGCCTCGCCCACCACGCCGAGGTGGCCGCCGGGTTGGGCGTGCCGGAGCGGGAGGCGCCGTGGGACGTGCCCTACCTGCCGATCGACCCGGCGGACCTCGGGCGAGACTACGAGGCGGTGATCCGGGTCAACAGCCAGTCCGGCAAGGGCGGGATCGCCTACCTCCTGCAGACCGGGCACGGGCTGGAGCTGCCCCGGCGGCTCCAGATCGAGTTCTCGCGCGTCGTGCAGGAGGCGACGGACGACAGCGGGCGCGAGGTGACGGGGGAGGAGCTGTACGCGCTGTTCCGCGCCGAGTACCTGGACGCGGCGCCGCCGTGGGCGTGGACGGTCACCGGCGACCGGGCCGAGGTCGACGGCCGGACGGGCACGGGCGCCGGCCCGCTGGACGCGGTGGCCGACGCGCTGGGCGTGGAGATCCTGCACTTCAGCGAACACGCCGTCGGGTCGGGCCCGGACGCGGTCGCCTACGTGGAGGCCCGGGTGGGCGACGAGGTGCGCTGGGGCGCCGGGCGCGACGCGTCGGTCCTGACGGCGGGCGTGCGGGCGGTGCTCAGCGCCGTCGGCCGCGCGAGGGGTGTGGAGCCGGGCGCGCGCGGCTGATCATGCGGGGCTGATCATGCGGGGCTGATCATGCGGGGCTGATCGTGCGGGGATGAGCCCCCATGGATGAGCAGGCAGGGGGACGAGCAGGCAGGGGGATGAGCGCGCGGGGCGATGAGCGTGCGGGAGTGGGGGGGGGGGCCCCCCCCCCAAACACAACCCCCACACCGAGAACCCCCGGGGCAGTTAAAATCACGAGCACACGACCCA
>NZ_JBHYWI010000029.1:10578-74634 GCF_042751525.1 Kitasatospora sp. NPDC059408 | reverse complement strand
TGGTTTTTGCTGCTGGGGTCCCTCGCGGGCGGGGGCTTGGGCCGGGGGGGCTTGGGGGGGGGGGGTGGGGTAGGGCGCCCCCCCCCACTCCCCACTCCCGCTACGGAGGCACGGGCGGGTTACTGGAAGGTCCGGAGCACGAGCCCGTCCCGCCCGCACAGGACGACCTTCGACGGGGCCCGTTTGCCGACGGCGACGAAGTGCTCCCTGATCCGGCCGGCCGTGTCGCGCAGCCCGTTCTCGGTGGCCTCCGAGATGGGACCATGCGTCTGCCAGTGCATCGTCAGTTCCCACTGGCGGCCCCGGCCGCCGCCGCGCGGCGCGGTCGGCTCGGCGTCGAGGCCCAGCCGGCCGAGCAGTTCGAGGATCGCGTTCATGTCGGTGCCGTCGATGTGGGCGAAGTCCTCTTCCACCAATATCGCATCCATGTCCGACCCTCTACCCGCCGCGGACCGGACGACGCCGGCGCCGGGGCGTGTCCTTCGGTTCACGCCGGGAAGCCCGCCGTCACTTCAGGAAGCCGAGCTCGCGGTTCGGGAGCTCGGCGCCGTCGCGGCCGAACTGCCGCCAGGTCTCGGCCCGGGTACCGGCCTTGCGGGGCACCGCGACCCAGCGGATCGGCGAGTCCGCGACGGTGACCAGCGGCGGCTCCGTGGTCGTGCCGTCCGCCCAGGTCACCGCGACCCTGGCGACGTCGGGGGCGACCGAGACCACCGCCACGTCCGCCGGTGCCGCGGTGTCGTCCTTGCCCCAGTGGCCGAGGCTGGTGCCGGTGAGCGCCTCGCCTCCGGGGGGCGGGGCCTGGGTGGCGGAGCGCGTGGTGAACACCTGGTCGTGCGGCAGCCGGACGCCGCCGACCGTGAAGTAGAGGTTCACGACGTCGTCGTGGGGCTGCCAGTACTGCCGGACGTACGCCTCCGTCGGCTCCGGCACCTCGGGGTCGACCGCGCGCCGCTCCGCGGCGATGGCCTGCGCCTGCCGGAACGCCTCCTCCTTCGGCGCGAGCGTCCACAGCGCCGCCCAAACCTTCCACTCCTTGCCGTTGGCGGTGCCCTCCGCGAGCACCACGCGGAGGGGGCTCAGGGGATCCCGCGCCGCCGTCGACACGGAGGGCGTGGAGCCGGACGTCGCCGCGGGTGTCGGTGCGGACAGCGGTGCGCCGCCGGCCGCGCCGATCGTCGTGCCGCCCGCCGTCCGCCCGCCCAGGCCCGCGAACGCGCCGCCGCCCAGGACCACCACCGCGGTCAGCGCGACCGCGCCCACGACCGCCCGGCGGCGGCGCCGGATGCGGCGCCCGCCCGCCACGATCCGGTCCACCGGCACCGGGCCGACCGCGGCCCCGGCCGCCGCGTCGGCCAGTTCGAGTCCGACCCACAGGTCCTGCCCGTCGCCGCCGTTGCCCTCAAAGCCCTCGTTGCCGGTCATGCCTGGCCTCCGATGTGCGTCATGTCGGTGAGTTCCCTCAGCGCCGCGGTCTGCCGCAGCTTCGCTATCCCCTTCGCCGCGTGGCTGCGCACGGCTCCCGTCGAGCAGCCCATCGCCGCGGCGGCCTGGCTGTCGCTCAGGTCCTCCCAGTGCCGCAGCACCACGGCCTCCCGCTGCCGGGGCGGCAGCGTGGCCAGGGCGGTCAGCAGCGCCGAGCGCTGGTCGGAGCGGCGGTAGCCGTCCTCCGTGCCGGGCGCGTCCGGCACGGCGTCGACCAGCAGCTCGGGCGGCCGGCGCCGGTGGTGGCGGGCGTGCCGGTTGACCAGGATCCGGCGGACGTAGGCGTACGCGTCGTCGGCGCGGCGCACCCTGTGCCAGGACGCGCAGGCCCGCTCGGCGGCGGACTGCACCAGGTCCTCGGCGGCGTACTGCTCGCCGGTCAGCAGGTAGGCCGTCCGCAGCAGCCGTGGCCAGGCCGCGACGATGAAGGCCCGGAACCCGTCGTCCCGGTCGTTCTTCGGTTCTCCCATGAGCACCTCCTCACCCTCCCGGAGCCCACCCGGGGGCGGAACCGCTTACCCGGGACGGCGGGCGTTTTCGGGCCGCCGGTTCGCGGTGCAGGGTGTCCGAATTGCCGGTCAGGAGTTGATTCGGGTGGAATTCATCGGCCTGGCCACCTTCTCCGTCGCGGCAGCCATGAGTAAAACTTCGCAAAGAATGGACGTCTTCAGGGGGGCCTTCGACCTGCAGATTCAACAGATTGTTGCAGCTCAGGGGCGGGTTGATCACCAATTGTCATTCGCCCGTAACCTGGTGTGTGCGAGCATGTCGGCGATCCGCAGGAGTACGGTTCCGACGGAATCGCGAGTCGTTCGTAAGGGCACGTCGAACAGCTTCGCGGGGAACTTCGCCTTGCGGTGGAAAGCCGTAGCGGGAATTGGTGCGACGAATGGCTCAGGAAAAGGACGAACCGGCGGCTCCGGCGGCCACTCGCCCGATATCCCTCAGGCTGGGGATCGAAGTCCTGCGCGGAATCGCCCAGGTGGATTTCCTGCCGTCGGCCGTGTGCGGCCTCTTCTTCGTGGCCGCACTCTTCGCCGCCGGCTGGCAGTACGGCGTCTACGGCCTGCTCGGCAGCGTCGTCGGCACCGGCACCGCGTACGGATTGCAGCTGGCACCCGCGGCCGTGGGAGCGGGGCTGCACGGCTACAACGGCTGCCTCGTGGCCCTGAGCTGCGCGGTCTTCCTCGACCCCGGACACCCGGCGACCCTCGTCGTCGCGGTGCTCGGCGCCGTCGTCTCCGTCGTCCTCACCGCGGGCCTCACCACCCTGCTCGCCGCCCGGCGGCTGCCCGTGCTCACCGAGCCGTTCTGCCTCGTCGCCACCGCGACCACGGCGGCGGCGCCGGGCTTCCGTCAGCTGTGGCACGGCGCCCCCACCCCGGCCGCCCTGCCCCTGCCCGCCACCGGCCCCACCGGGCCGACCTGGGACCAGCTGTGGCACGGCTTCTTCGCCAACATCGGCCAGATCTTCTTCATGTCCCAGTGGTACGTCGGCCTGCTGTTCCTCGCCGGGCTCCTCGCGGCCAGCCGCCTCGCCGCCCTCACGGCCTGCGCGGGCAGCGCCACCTCGCTGGTCACCGCCTGGGCCCTCGGCGCCCCCGCCGAAGCCGTCGGCGAGGGACTGCTGGGCTACAACGGCGTGCTGGTGGCGATGGCCCTCTGCGGGGTGTTCGTCGCCCCCGGAGCGTGGAGCGCGGCCTACGCGCTGCTCGGCGCGGTCGCCGCGACCGTGCTGACCCCGGCGATCGACGCCGTCGCCGCACCCTTCGGCAGCCATGCCTTCACATGGCCGTTCGTCGTTACCACAGTGCTGTTCCTCGCGGCGGTGCCGGCCGTTCCGCGGCTGCGCCGAATCTGAGGGTCCGTCCCATTCCCCGAACTCCCCCGCGTTTCTTCGAAGCCTCTTCGAAATGCCGGAAAGGAAGCGTGATCCCCGTGAACCTGTCCCCGCGCGAGATGGACAAGCTGTACATCTACGTCGTGGCCGATCTGGCCCGCAAACGCCGCGACCGCGGCGTGAAGCTGAATTACAGCGAGGCCTGCGCACTGATCAGCGAGGCCATCATGGAGGGCGCCCGGGACGGACGCACCGTCGCCGAGTGCATGGAGATCGGCAAGCAGGTCATCGGCAGCGCCGACGTCATGCCCGGCGTGCGCGAGATGCTCCCGCTGCTCCAGGTCGAGGCCGCCTTCCTCGACGGCACCAAGCTCGTCTCCTGCCACGACCCGGTCGGTGCCTGAGTGACCGCCGACCGCCGGGCCGCCACCGTGGTGCTGGCCGGCGGCCACGAGAGCGGCCACGCCCGCGACCTCGCCCCCCTGGTGGAGCGCGGGCCCGCGATCCACGCGGCGGCCGCCCCGGGACGCGACCTCGCCGCGGCCGTCCGCTCGGCGCTCGCCGCCACCGACGGACCGGTGTGCGTCGTCCCCATGACGCTCGGCCGCGACCCGAAGCTCGTCGCCGACAGCGCCCGCGCCCTGCACTGGCTCGCCGCCGGCGAGGCCCGCGGCCGGCTCGCCCTCACCGCGCCGTTCGGCGCCGCCGAACACCTCGTCGGCTGGCTGCGCGCCGCGGCCGGCACCGACCCCGACCCGGACGGCGCGATCCTGGTCACCGCCCCGGCGGCCGGACCGTTCGAGGACGCCGAGCTCTTCCGGATCGCCCGGCTCGTCCGCCAGTACGGGCACCACCGCCTGGTCGAGGTGGCCCTCACGGGCGGCGACCCCGACCCCGCCGAGGGCGCCGAACGCTGCCGCCTCCTCGGCGCCCGCACGGTCACCGCCGTCCCGGCCTCCTTCGGACGGGCGGTCGCGCCGCCGGCACCGGCCGGCGTCCGCGACGGCGGACCGCTGCTGCGCCCCGCCGCGATCGCGGGGGTGGTCGCGGCCCGCACGGCGGCGGCCCTGCACCTGCTCGGCCACGGCGAGGACGGCGTCGCGGCCGGACTCGACGCGGAGCACGGGCACGGCTACGCCCACAGCCACGGCCCGGGCGCGGGCCACGGTCACGCTCCTGGGCAGGGTCAAGGTCCTGGGCACAGCCACGCTTCCGCGCACAGCCACACGCACGTCCACACGCATCACTGAACGAACCCACTGAACCGAGGGAGAGGAAGGGCCAGCCATGTCTGGTGGCGCCACGTACCTGTACGGCGACGACCCGGTGGAGATCAACGCCGGCCGCGCCACGGTCACCGTCACGGTCAGCAACACGGGCGACCGGGCGATCCAGGTCGGTTCCCACTACCACTTCTTCGAGGCCAACCGCGCCCTCGACTTCGACCGCAACGCCGCCTACGGCAAGCACCTGGACATCGCGGCCGGCACCGCCGTGCGCTTCGAGCCCGGCGTCACCCTGGACGTCACGCTCGCCGAGTTCGGCGGGCACGGCCGCCTGGTCGGCTTCGCCAACCTCGTCGACGGCGGCATCAAGTCCGCCGACACCCGCGCCCGCGCCATCGGCCGGGCGATCGCGCTCGGCTTCAAGGGCACCGAACTCGACCGCAAGGACGACCGCAAGGACGACCGCAAGGAAGGCACCCTCTGATGGCCATGCTCTCCCGCAAGCAGTACACCGACCTGTTCGGACCCACCGTCGGCGACCGCTTCCACCTCGCCGACACCAACCTCGTGGTCGAGGTCGAGAAGGACTTCAACCAGGGCCACTACGGCGACGAGGCCGTCTACGGCGGCGGCAAGGGCATCCGCGACGGCATGGCCCAGGACCCGGCCGCCACCTCCGTCCAGGGCGCGCTCGACCTGGTCATCACCAACGTCGTCGTCCTGGACCCGGTCCTCGGCGTCGTCAAGGGCGACATCGGGGTCAAGGACGGCTTCATCACCGCCGTCGGCAAGGCCGGCAACCCGCACACCCAGAGCGGCGTGCACCCCAAGCTCGTGATCGGCCCCGGTACGGAGGTCATCTCCGGCGAGCACCTGATCGCCACCGCCGGCGGCATCGACACCCACATCCACTTCATCGCCCCCCAGCAGGCCCAGGAGGCGCTGAGCAACGGCATCACCACCCTCATCGGCGGCGGCACCGGCCCCTCCGACGGCACCAACGGCACCACCTGTACGCCCGGCCCGTGGAACATCGGCCGGATGTACCAGGCCGTCGAGGACCTCCCGGTCAACGTCGGCCTCCTCGGCAAGGGCAACGGCTCGCTGCCCGGAGCCCTGCGCGAACAGGTCGAGGCGGGCGTGTGCGGCCTCAAGGTGCACGAGGACTGGGGCAGCACCCCGGCCGCGATCGACACGGCGCTGCGCGTCGCCGACGAGTACGACGTCCAGGTCGCCATCCACACGGACACCCTCAACGAGGGCGGCTACTTCGAGGACACCCTCTCCGCGATCGACGGCCGCACCATCCACACCTTCCACACCGAGGGCGCCGGCGGCGGCCACGCCCCCGACATCATGCGGATCGCCGGCGAGGCCAACGTCCTGCCGTCCTCGACGAACCCGACCCTGCCCTACACCGTCAACTCCGTCGACGAGCTCCTCGACATGGTGATGGTCTGCCACCACCTCAGCCACGACATCCCCGAGGACGTCTCCTTCGCCGACTCCCGGGTGCGCGCCGAGACCATCGCCGCCGAGACCGTCCTGCACGACGAGGGCGTCATCTCGATCTTCTCCTCCGACTCGCAGGCCATGGGCCGCATCGGGGAGTCCTTCACCCGCGCCTTCCAGACCGCCCACCACTGCAAGGACCAGCGCGGCAAGCTCGCCGGCGACACCGACCGCAACGACAACTTCCGCGTCCTGCGCTACCTCGCCAAGCTCACCATCAACCCGGCCATCGCCTCCGGCACCGCCGACCACATCGGCTCCCTGGAGCCGGGCAAGCTCGCCGACATCGTGCTCTGGCCGATCAACTCCTTCGGCGCCAAGCCCAAGATGGTCATCAAGGGCGGCGTCATCAACTGGGCCCTCATGGGCGACCCCAACGCCTCCCTGCCCACCCCGCAACCGGTCTACTACCGCCCGATGTACGGCGCGCTCGGCCGCGCCAAGCAGGCCACCCGGGTCTCCTTCATGTCCCAGGCCGCCGTCGACCTCGGCGTCCCGGCCCGGCTCGGCCTCGACAGCCGCGTCCTGCCGGTGCAGCGGTGCCGCTCGGTCGGCAAGCAGCACATGGTCCGCAACGACGCCCTGCCGAAGATCGCGGTCGACCCGGAGACCTACAAGGTCACCCTGGACGGCGAGCCCGCCACCATCGAGCCCGCACGCGAACTCCCGCTCAACCACCTGTTCTACCTCGCATGAGCGGCCCGGTCGGCGGCGACCAGCTCGATGGTGACCCGGTCGGCAGTGACTCGGGCAGCGGTGGCCCGGGCGGCCTGGACGCCCTGCTCGTCTGCCTCCAGCTCACCGACTCCGCCTTCCCCAGCGGGTTCTACACCCTCTCCCACGGGCTGGAGGGCTACGCCCAGGCCAAGGCCGTCACCCCGGACACCATGCCGGACCTGCTCACCGACCTGCTGCGCCACTCGGTGGGCCCGGGCGACGCCACCGCGCTCGCCCTCGCCCACCGCGCCGCGACGGCCGGGGACTGGGAACTGCTCGCCGAGGTCGACGAGCGGCTGCACGCGACCAAGCTCAACCGCGAGCTGCGGCTGGCCTCCACCCGGACCGGACGCCAACTCCTGGACATCGCCCGGGAGTCGCTCGGCGGCGAACCCCTGGAGCGGTACGCCGCACTGGTCGCCGACAAGCGCGCCCCCGGCTCGCAGGCGGTCACCGCCGGGGTCGCGTACGCCGCCGCCGGCGTCCCGGCCGAACAGGCCCTCGCCGGCGACCTGTTCGCGTTCTGCACCAGCTTCGTCGGCGCCGCGCTGCGGCTGCGGCTGACCGACCACCGCAAGGCGCAGGTCGTGCTGCGGTCGGTCGCGCCGGTGCTCCAGGAGGTCATCCGGGCCGCCCTGGCACGGGAGTTGGCCGACCTCGGCGGCTGCGTGCCGGTCGCCGACGCGATGTCCGGACGGCACGAGCGGGCCGAGGCCCGGCTGTTCATGAGCTGACCCGCCGCGGGAACCGCGCCTCGCGCGGCACCGAAACGCGAAACACGAGCAACACCGCACCAGAGGAGGAAACTTGACCGAGAACGTGCTCCGCGTGGGCATCGGCGGCCCCGTCGGCTCCGGCAAGACGGCGCTGATCGAGGCCCTCGTCCCGGTCCTGATCGCCCGCGGCCACCGCCCGGCCGTCGTCACCAACGACATCTACACCCAGGAGGACGCCCAGCACGTGCGCCGCACCCTGGCCGGCGTGCTCGACCCCGAGCGGGTCGTGGGCGTCGAGACCGGCGCCTGCCCGCACACCGCCGTCCGGGACGACCCGACGATGAACCTCGCCGCCGGCGCCGAGCTCCTGGAACGCTTCCCCGACGTCGACACCCTGCTCTACGAGTCCGGCGGCGACAACCTGACCCTGACCTTCAGCCCCGTCCTCGTCGACCTCTTCCTCTTCGTCCTGGACACCGCCGAGGGCGAGAAGATGCCCCGCAAGCGCGGCCCGGGCATCACCGAGTCCGACCTCCTGGTCATCAACAAGATCGACATCGCCCAGTACGTCCGCGCGGACCTCGGCGTCATGGAGTCCGACGCCCACCGCGTCCGCGAGGGCGGACCGGTCGTGCTCACCAACTGCCTGACCGGCGAAGGACTGGAGGAGATCGCCGCCTTCCTGGAGACCTTCCGCAAGGTCTCCGCATGACGGCCGCCCCGGACATCTCGCCGGACGTGGCCGCGGATGTCGCGCCGGATGCGGCCACGGATGCGGCCACGGATGCGGCGCCGAACGTCGTGCCGGACGTGGCCGCGGACGTGGCGCCACCGCGGCTCGACCCCCGGCACTACGAGCCGGCCCGCGTCCCGGCCGAGGTCCGTCGGCACGCCGGGACGCCCGACACCCTCGGGGTCGGGCGCCCCGGCAAGGTCGGGCTGCTGGAACTCTCCTTCGAGAAGATCGGCGCCCGCACCGAACTCACCGGCCACTACCAGAAGTCGCCGCTGCAGATCATGCGCCCGCTCTACTTCGACCCCGCCCGTCCGGACCTCGCCGTCACCCTCCTGATGTCCACCGGCGGCGGCATCCTCCAGGCCGACCGGCTGCGCACCGACCTCCACTGCGGCGCCGACACGGCCGTGCACCTCACCACCCAGGCGGCCACCAAGGTCTACCGGATGGAGTTCGACTACGCGACGCAGCTCGTCAACCTGCACGCCGGCCCCCGCGCCTACGTCGAGTACCTGCCCGAGCCCGTCATCCCCTTCGTCGACTCCCGCCTCTACCAGCGCACCGTCCTCACCGTCGACCCCACCGCCACCGTCCTCGCCGGCGAGACCGTCCTCGCCGGGCGCCTGGCCCGCGGCGAGCGCAACGCCTACCGGGTGTTCGCCTCCGACCTCGAAGTGCGGCGCCCGGACGGCCCGCTGGTCGCCCTGGACACCGTCCGCCTGGAGCCGGGCGGCGGGGGCGTCTCGGGCCCGGCGGTGCTCGCCGGGCACGACGTCATGGCCAGCCTGTACGCGATCACGCCGCTCGCCCCGGCCGCCCGGGTCGCCGACACCCTGCACGAGGCCCTCGCCGACCGCGGCCTGCTGTACGGCGTCAGCGTCCTGCCGCACGACGCCGGCGCCTGGCTGCGCCTGCTCGGCGACGACACCCGCGCCTGCGCCGCCGCGATGCGCACCGCGTGGGACGCCGTGCGCCGCCTCCTGATCGGCGCCCCGGCCCCGGACCTGCGCAAGACCTGACCGTTCAGTGGTTACAGGTACCAGTCCCCGTCTTCGGTGAGGCTCCGTTCGAGGTACTGGCGGAGCCTGCCGGCGACCATCGAGCGGCTGTCGGTCTCGTGGTCCCAGACGAACACGTCGTGATCGCGCTCGGGTGTGCGGACGAACGCGAACTGGTCGCCGCCGCCGTTGTCCCCGAAGAACATCAGCGGCTCGAACGGCATGTAGAGCTGCCGGAAGTCCTCGGTCGTCCGGAACCCGCCGTTCTCCCGCGCGATCCGCGCGGCGTCCCACACGACGTCCAGCCCGCGGTGGACGACCCCGTCGCACTCCCGCAGCAGGTCGGCGAGGTCGGACGGCACCCGCTGCCCGAGTGCCCGCTCGACCTCCGCCAGCGTGTCGTCGGAGGCCGGGGCGCCGAGCTCGGCGCCCGGGGCCAGTTCGAGGATCAGTTCGTGCCACATGCGGGCAAGTCTTCCAGAGCCCGCCGGACGTACCGCTTCTGCCAGGGCGTCTCGACGGCGTGCGGGCTGTAGTGCGCCCGCACGTAGGCGACGGCCTCGGCGGGCGGCACGCCGTCCAGGACGGCGATGCGGGCGAGCGCCGTGCCGGTGCGGCCGCGGCCGCCGAGGCAGGCGACCTCGACGCGTTGGACGGCGCAGCGCCGCCATGCCTCGCCGAAGGCGGCGCGGGCGTCGGCGCGGTCGGCGGGCAGGCGGAAGTCGGGCCAGCGCACCCAGCGGGCCTCCCACGGCACGGGGGCGGGGCGGTGGCCGAGGAGGTAGAGCGCGAAGTCGGGGGCGGGGCCGGATGGCAGCGGGCGGCTGAGGCCCCGGCCGCGCAGGAGGCGGCCGGACGGGAGCCGCAGGATGCCGGGGGCGGTCGGGTCCCACATTGTCTCGGGCACGTCATCCCTTCGGATTTTCGCTTGTGCTGGAGTGAGGCTGGCGATTTTAATCGTCGGCAGGGTCGCTGTCCGGCCCCTTGTCGAGGGAGATGTCCATGATTGCGTACGTCCCTTGTCCGGTCTCCGCCGCCACCGCCACCGCCTCCGCCACCGCCGTCCGTTCCGGTTCCGGGGCCGGTTCCGACTCCGGCTCCAATGACACGGGCTGGAACGCCGTCCCGGGCGCGGCCCGCTGAACCGCTGAACGACTCCTGAGCGTCGGTCACGACGCGACGTACAGCCCCGCCGCCGCCGGCATCCCGGCGCGGTGGGCGAGAGCGGCGGCCTCGCCGCGCGAGGCGACGCCCAGCTTCGCCAGGATGTTGGCGACGTGGAACTTCACCGTCGACTCGCTGATGTGCAGCTCCCGGGCGATCTCGCGGTTGCGCCGGCCGCGCGCCACCTGGTCCAGGACCTCCAGCTCGCGCGGCTGCAGGCCGTCCAGCGGATCCCCGGCGAGAGCCGGTCCGGGCGCCACGAGCGGCAGGTCCACCGTCACCGTGCTGCCCCAGCCGGGCACGGCCTCCACGGCGGCCCGGCCGCCGAGGGCGGCGATCCGGTCGGCGGTGCGGTGCACGGCGAGGGCGTCGGCGGCGAGCAGGCCGGGCCCGTCGTCCCGCACCACCGCCCGCAGCACGTCACCGGCGAACGTCCAGCTCACGTGCAGCCGCGTCACCCCGTCCTGGTCGAGCATGGTGAGGACGGTCGCCCGGACGGCGTCCCGGGCGGTGTGCGCGGTGTCCGCCGGGACGGACCGGGCGGACTCCGCCGGGGGCACCAGGTCCAGCCGGACCCGGCCGTGCCGCAGCAGCGGGCGTAGCTCCTCCGCCAGCCGGGCGAACGCGGTGTCGGCCGGCTCCTCGCTGAGCGTCCGGTCGAGTTCGGCGCCCGCGCGCAGGTCCAGCAGCGCCGTCACG
The DNA here is from genome assembly GCF_042751525.1 of Kitasatospora sp. NPDC059408. NCBI lineage: Bacteria > Bacillati > Actinomycetota > Actinomycetes > Kitasatosporales > Streptomycetaceae > Kitasatospora > Kitasatospora sp. NPDC059408. The sequence goes on along the minus strand of NZ_JBHYWI010000029.1, from coordinate 63,541 downwards.
GCCAGTTCGGCGGCGCTGCGGCGCGCGGTCGCGTCGTCCAGGGCGGGCGAGCGCAGCGGCCCGAGGATCGCGGTGAGCGCGGCGCTGTGCATGCCGGTGAACTCGGCGATCGCGCGGGCCCGGGCGTTCGCCGAGGCCCGGGACGTCGCCGCGTGCTTGGGGCCCGCGTCGGTGGCGCGGTGGTGCGAGTGCGTCACGAGCAGCTCCCACAGCTGCTGGAGGACGGCCAGCGCGCCGTCGGGCACCGGCTCGGCGCTCGCGCGGACCAGCACCAGCAGGGCGGCGCCGCCGGCGTCGGGCGCCTTGCCGGTGCCGGGCGCGTTGCCGGTGCCCGCCGCGTTGCCCGTTTCCGGTGCGCTCCCGGTGCCCGGCGTCGCCGAGGCCACCACGACGGGCCGGGTGCGGCCCGCGAGCAGGGCCTCGCCCTGCCACGGCCGGCCCTGCGCGGTCGCGTCGGCGGTGGCCTCGGCGAGCCGGGCCAGCTCCAGGCTGACGACCTCCCCGGCGACCTCCGGCAGGCCGAGCGCGTTCGCGGGGGAGTACGTGCAGATGCCGCTGAGCTGGGCGACCGCCACGTGCGGCACGAGCGTGCCGAGCACCTCGGAGAGGCGGACCAGCAACGTCGGCCGGGGCGCGCGCAGCACCTCGACGGCCCGCGCGAGCGCGTCCTCCGGACGTCCCCACATGCTCTGCCAGTCCACGTCCGCGCTCAGTCCGGTCATGCCGTCCAGCCTAGCCCCGGGGGCGGCCGGCCGACCTGGCCATTGGGAGGGGTGGAACCGTCCGAAAGGACGGCCGGGAGAAGCCGGCCGGGCGCCGAGGATGGAGCCGTACGAGAACACGGGGTCCACGAACTCCTCGACACGGCAAGGACTTTCCCATGACCAAGGCGATCGCTTTCTCCGAGTACGGCGGCGCGGACGTGCTGCGCCCCATCGACCTCGACCTGCCCGCCCCGGGTGCCGGCGAGGTCCTGGTCGAGGTCCGCGCGGCGGGCGTCAACCCGCTGGACCACAAGATCCGGGCCGGCCTGATGGCGGACGTCTTCCCCGCCGCCCTTCCCTTCGTCGCCGGCTTCGAACTGTCCGGCGTGGTCCGGGCCGTCGGTGCGGACGTCACGGCGTGGGCGACCGGTGACGAGGTGTTCGGCGCGGTGATGGGCGGCGCGCACGCCGAGCACGTGATCGTGCCCGCGGCCCAGCTGGCCCGCAAGCCCGCCACGCTGGGCTGGGAGGAGGCCGCGGCGATCCCGGTCGCGGCGGAGACCGCCGAGCGGGCGCTGGCCATCCTCGACGTCCGGCCCGGCGAGACGCTGCTGGTGCACGGCGCGGCCGGCGGGGTCGGCACCGTGCTGCTGCAGTTCGCCCGGGCGCGCGGGATCACGGTCGTCGGCACCGCGAGCGAGGCCAACCACGCCCACCTGCGCGAGCTGGGCGCCATCCCGGTGGCGTACGGCGACGGGCTGGCCGAGCGCGTGCGGGCCGCCGCACCGGGCGGCGTGGACAAGGTGCTGGACGCGGCCGGGGTCGGCGGGGTTTTGCCGCTCTCGATCGAACTGGCGGGCGGCGCCGACCGGGTGCTGACGATCGCCGACTTCGTGGGCGCCGCGGAGCACGGGGTGCGCTTCACCGGCGGTGCCGAGGGTGTCGAGCCCTACTACGACCGCGCGTTCGAGGCCGCGCTCGCGCTGCACGCGGCGGGGGACCTGCGGCTGCCGCTGCACCGGGTGCTCCCGCTCGCCGAGGCGGCGGAGGCGCACCGGGTGAGCGAGCACGGGCACCTGCGGGGGAAGATCGTGCTCACGGTGTGAGGGGCGCACGGATGACAGCTGACAACTTTCAGATAACAGATTTTGAAATCTGTTATCTGAAAGTTGTTCGCCGTTCGCCGTTCGCCGTTCGCGGAGCAGGCCAACCCGGCGCCATCCACGCCTTCCTGACCGTTCGTCGATAGAGTCCGGCGTCATGGTGACTGCGAACGCAACAGGTGGCGGGGTCGGACGGCTCGCGGGCAGGTCCTGCGTGGTGACGGGCGCGGCGAGCGGCATCGGCCGGGCCGTCGCCGAACGTTTCGCCCGCGAGGGTGCGGCGGTGATCGCGACCGATGTCGACGCCGTCGGCCTGGCCCGCCTCGCCGACCAACTCCCTTACGACATCGGCACGGTGGTCGGCGACGTCGCCCGCGACGAGGACGCGCGCCGGATGATCGACGCCGCCGTCGAGCGCAACGGCCGGCTCGACGTCCTGGTCGCCAACGCCGGTGTGCTCCCACTCATGGAGATCACCGAGGCCACCGCCGAGGACTGGGACCACGTCATGGCCATCGACGGCCGCGGCATGTTCCTCACCTGCAAGTACGCGATCGCCGCGATGACCGCCCAGGAGCGGCCCGGCGGCTCGGTCGTCTGCATCTCCTCCATCTCCGGCGAGGCCGGCCAGCGCGGCCAGGCGGTCTACGGCCCGGCCAAGTTCGTCGCCTCCGGCCTCACCAAGCACCTCGCCGTCGAATGGGCCGACCGCGGCATCCGCGTCAACGCCGTCGCCCCCGGCACCATCACCACCGAACGCGTCGTCCGGCTGCGCGACGAACCCGGCGGGCCCGAGTACCTCACCGCGATCGAGAAGCTCCACCCGATGGGCCGGCTCGGCTCCCCGGCGGAGGTCGCGTCGGCCGTGCTGTTCCTGGCCTCCGACGAGGCGTCGTTCATCACGGGAGCCGTCCTGCCGGTGGACGGCGGGTACCTGGCGCAGTAGCGGTCGGCCCGGTGGCGGCGAGTTCGCCCGGCTCGCCGGAGAACACGACCTCGCCGCGGTGCAGCACGTGCACGACGGCCGCGCCCGCCAGGGTGCGGGGGAGTTCCTGCGCGCTCAGGATCACCGTGGTGCCGGCGGTGAGCAGGTGGGCGTGCAGGCGGGCGACGACGGCCGGGGCCAGGCCGCGCTCGGGCTCGTCGAGCAGCAGCACCTCGGGCTCGGTGGCCAAAGCCCGTGCGAGGGCCACGAGTTGCTGCTGCCCGCCGGAGAGCGTGCCGGCCCGGCGGGGTAGCAGCGCGGCCAGCTCGGGAAACAGGCGGAGGGCCGACTCGCCGCCCGGGCCGGCGAGTTGGAGGTGCTCGGCCACCGTCAGCGACGCGAACACCGCCCGCTCCGCCGGCACCAGCGCGAGCCCCGTCCGCACCCGCCGGCGCACCGACAGCCCGGTGACGTCCCGGCCCCGCCACACGACCCGGCCCCCGGACAGCCGGACGAGCCCGGCCAGGGCGTGCAGCGCGCTCGTCCGCCCGGCGCCGTTCGGACCCAGCAGGACGCTCACCAGCCCGGACGGGAACGCCAGGTCCACCCCGTGCAGCGCTTCGAGCGGACCGTACCGGACCCGCGCCGAGCGCAACGCGATCTCCACCGGCATCACGCCACCCCGCCCCACGCCCGGGCCACCCGCGGATCCGCCAGCACCGCCGCCGCGGGACCGGCCGCCACCACCCGGCCGTCCGCCATCGCGTAGACGGTGTCGGCGAGTTCGGCGACCAGACCGGCGTCGTGCTCGACCAGCAGCAGTGCCATCCCGCGCCCCGCGAGTCCCCGCAACACCGCCACCAGCCTGGCCGTCTGGGCCGAATCCAGCCCCGCCGCGGGCTCGTCGAGCAGCAGCACCCGCGGCTCGCCCGCCAGCGCCCGGGCCAGCTCCACCAGGCGCAGCGCCCCGGTCGGCTGCGCCCCGGCCGACTCGCCGGCAACGTCCCGCAGCCCGAACAGCGCGAGTGCCCGCTCCGTGCGCCCCGGGACGTCCGCCCGGTCGGGTCGCTGCTCGGCGCCCACACGGACGTTGTCGGTGACGGAGAGGGTGGGGAAGACGGCGATCTGCTGGAAGGTGCGGGCGAGCCCCAGCCGCACCCGTGCGTGCGCCGCCACCCGTGTGACGTCCCGCCCGCCGAGCAGCACCCGCCCGGCGTCCGGCCGGACCGTCCCGGCCAGGCAGTCGAACAGCGTGCTCTTCCCGGCCCCGTTCGGCCCGATCAGCGCGGTGATCCGCCCGGCGGGCGCGACGAGGTCGACGCCGCCGACGGCCTCGATCCCGCCGTAGCGGCGCACGATGCCGCGGGCGGTGAGGCGGGCGGTCATGGGGCCTCGGCGGCGCTGTCACACATGACAACTTTCAGATAACAGATTTCAAAATCTGTTATCTGAAAGTTGTCAGCTGTCTCCTGTGAAGCCGCGCCCGCGGCCCGCCCGCACGACGCCGTGCCCGCGCTCACCGCTCCTCCTCCCGCGCGATCCGCCCCGCGATCGTCGCCCGCACCCGCCGGCCCGCCGGGGTGAGGCGCCCGGGTGGCAGTGGCGGCGGCGCCTGAGCGGACCTGCGGCCGGGCAGGGCCGCCAGCCCGCCGGGGAGCCGTCCGATGGCGGCGGCGAGGACGCCCACCGCCACCGCCGAGACGCCCGCGACCGTGCCCGCATCGAGGCCGATCAGCAGGGCAGCGGCCAGGACGGCCCCCAGCGCGCTGTCCGCCCCCGCGACCACCACCGCTGCGAACCACAGCAGCCCACGCACCGGGTCGAACGACGCCGCGTCGAAGGCCCGCCCCGCGAGCCCCATCAGCCCGCCGCCCAGCGCCGCGAGCGCCGCGCCCGCCACGAAGGCGAGCAGCTTCAGCCCGGGCACGTCCACCCCCGCCGCGACGGCGCCGGCCTCGTGGTCGCGCATCGCGGTCAGCGCCCGCCCGAGGCGCCCCCGGTGGAGGCCGCGCACGACCGCCGCCCCGAGCCCCAGCAGCAGGAGCTCGGCGACGTAGAAGGCGCGGTCCCCGGCCAGGAAGGACGGCCGGTCGAGGATCAGCCCGGTGGTCGCGTACGGCTGCTGGAAGACGAACCGGCTCATCGCCGTCCCGACCGCGAACGTGACCAGCGCGAGCGCCAGCCCGCGGCGCCGGATCGCCGGCCAGCCGGTGAGCAGCCCGAGCGGCGCGGTCGCGAGCACGGCGAGCAGCAGCGCGGGCGCGGCCGGCAGCGGCGGGAGCCCGGGTACCCGGCCCGACATCAGCAGCGCCGTCCCAAGCGCGCCCATCCCCGCGTACCCCGCCTGGCCGAGCGAGATCTGCCCGCCGTACCCGGTGACGACGACGATCGACAGCAGCACGAGGGCGAGCGCCGGTACGAGCAGCGCGCTGCGCAGGTCGTTGCCCCGGAAGCCGAGCGGCAGCAGGAGCAGCACGAGGCACACCGCCGCCGCACCGCGCCCGCCATCCGCGGCCCCGGGCGCCGAGAACGCGGGAGAGCCGGCCCGTTCGCCGGAGATGCGCGGTCCGGCGAGCAGCGCGGTGGCGAGCAGGGCGATCACGAACAGGTTCGACTGCACCGCCTCCACCAGCGGCAGCAACTGCCCGGCCGGGCGCAGCCGGGTGAGCTCGGCCTGGGCGACGCCGAGGCCGAGCCCGGTGGCGACGGCGACCGGGATGCTGCGCAGCCGGGCCGCGACGGCGACCGCCATGGTCTCCATGACCAGCAGCGGCAGCCCGTACGGGTCGAGCAGCAGGTACGGCGCGAGGGCGATGCCGACCAGTCCGGCGGTGAACGAGCCGAACGCCCACCCGGCGGCCGAGACCCGGTCGGCGTCCACCCCGGCGAGGCCGGCGAGGCGGCGGTCGTCGACGACGGCGCGCAGGTGCAGGCCGAAGCGGGTCCAGCGGGTGGTGGCGGCGACGGCGAGCGCGAGCACGAGGATCGCGGCGAGCTGGGCGACGGTGTCGGGCCGCAACGCGTGCCCGCCGGGCAGCCGGATCGGCGCGCCGCCGAACGGCGAGGGTGCCCCGGCCAGCGGCGCGGCGCCCCACAGCAGCACGACGGCGCCGATGAGCAGCACGAACACGCCGAGCCCGGCGACCATCGTGTCGGCCGGTCCGGCGCCGCGCCGTTGCAGGGGGCGGTAGACGAGGACGTCCAGCAGCACGCCGAGCGCGGGGGCGACGAGCAGCAGGCAGAACGCGACGGCGGGCCACACCGGCCAGTGCCGCACCACGACGAGGTCGCGCAGCAGGTAGGCGACGGCCATCGCCTGCGCGCCCTGCGCGATGTTGAGCACGCCGGTGGCGCGGTGGCACACCACCAGGCCGATGCCGCTGAGCGCGGCGGCGCTGCCGACGGTGAGCCCGGCGAGGGCGAGGTCGACGGTGAGGCCGAGCGAGCCGGAGGCGGCCATCGGGGCTCAGCCGGCGGGCGGGGCGGACTCGCCCGGACGGGTGGTGGTGGCGGGGCCGCCGGGTGCCCCGGGGTCCTCGTCCGGCGTGGTGGGCGGCTCGCAGACCGGGCAGGCCGTCAGGCCCCGGGTCCGGACGGTCTCCGGGTCCACCCGCACGGCCGTGTCCTTCCCGGCGACGAGCGGGCAGTCCGGCCGGTGGTAGTGCGTGCCGCCGGGCACGGCGAGCCACCCGCGGCTCTCGGACTCCGGGGAGAACGACGGGTCCCCGGCAGCCCCCGGCTCGTCCGGCTCGTCCGGCTCGTTCGGATCGTTCGGCTCGACCAGGAGCGCGTACAGCCGCTCCACCCGGAGATCGGTCGGGTCGCCGCGCCCGGACGGGGGCGGCGGCCGCAGTGCGACCAGCACGGCGCCCGCCACGATCAGCGCTGCGCCGGGGATCGTGGACGACGCCAGGTAGGGGATCTGCTGCTCGGCGAAGCGCTCGCCGGACACCCCGTACCAGCCCAGTACGCACAGCACCGCCCCGGCCGCGACGAGCAGCCACCCGGCCCACTCGCGCGTGCCCCGCAGGGCCCGCGGCCGACGGGCGCCGCGCCGGACGGGGGACTCCCGCACGGCGTTCCGGGTGGTTCGTCCGCCGGATTGCGATTCGTCCATCGATCCGCCTTCATGGTGTCACTTGCGACGTTTCCAGGATCGGCCTGGAACGGCATCCGGGACACCACCGGATCGAACCCACCGGATCGAATCTCCGCGAGATCGAATCCGCGAGATCGAACCCCCGCGAGGTCGAACCCGCGAGGGAACACCCGAAAGGGAACAGCAATGCCTGTGACGGAGAGCGGCAAGCCCAGGGTCCTGCGGACGGCGGCGAGCGCGCTGCTCGCGCTGCTGCTGGCCGGATCGGTGGCCGCGTGCAGCAGCAGCAAGTCCGGTTCGTCGGCGGCGTCCTCGGTGAAGTCGGCGGCGTCGGCGGCCGTTTCCTCGGCGTCGGCGGCCATCTCGTCGGCGGTGGCCGGTGCCGGTTCCGCCGCTTCGCCCGGCGCCTCCGCGAGCGGCACCGCGCCCGCCGACCCGGCCGCCGCGAAGGCTGAGGTCACCGCCAACTGGGAGAAGTTCTTCGACCCGGCCACCCCCATCGCCGACAAGGCCAGGCTGCTCCAGAACGGTGACGTGCTGCTCCCCGTCCTCCAGGGCTTCTCCCAGGACCCGCGGGTCGGCCAGGTGCAGGCCAAGGTGTCCGACGTGACGTTCACCGACGCCACGGACGCCACCGTCACCTACGCGCTCTCCCTGCAGGGCACCGTCGTCGAGCCGAGCGCCTCCGGCCAGGCCGTCCTCGACAACGGCACCTGGAAGGTCGGCCGCGCCACGCTCTGCGGCCTCCTCACCCAGGCCGCCGGCGCCAGCGGCACCCCGATCCCCGGATGCGGCTGACGGCCGCCGCCCCCCGCCGGGTGCCCGCCGTCCTGCTGGCCCTGCTCCTGCTGCTGACGGCCTGCGGCACCCGGCTCCCGGACGGCGCGTTCACCGGCCGCCCCACCCCCGCAGGCCCGGGGTCCGGTCCGGGGCCCGGTCCCGGCTCCGCGTCCGGCGCCAACCCGGCCTCGGACACCGGTGTCACCGCCGGCGAGATCCGGATCGGCATCGTCACGTCGCTGACCAGTCCGGTCGGCAGCGACGTGTTCAGCGGCCCGCGCTACGGCGCCCAGGCCTTCTTCCAAGCCCTCAACGACCGCGGCGGCCTGCACGGGCGCACCGTCCGCCTCGTCACGTGCGACGACGCCGGCAGCGGCATCGGCAACCAGGACTGCGTCCACCGCCTGGTCGACCAGGCCCACGTCTTCGCCTTCGCGAGCGGCAGCGTCCTCGACTACGCGGGCGCGCCGTACGTCAGCGGCAAGGCCGTGCCGGACGTCGGCGGGCAGCCGATCGGCACCGCCTACGACCGCTGGCCGCACCTGTACGGCATCTACGGCAGCGCGGCCCCGCGCGACGGGCGGTCGGTGGGCTGGAACGGGACGCTCTACCAGAGCACCGAGGTGTTCCGTTTCTTCAAGGAGCGCCTGGGTGCGGCCAGCGCCGCCGTCGTCGCCTACAACCAGGCCGACTCGGCCCGCTACGCCGCCCAGCTGAAGGCCGGGCTGGAGGCGGAGGGCTACCGGGTGCTGCTCCAGACGGTGGACTTCGCGCTGCCGAACTTCCAGGCGGTCGCCGCCGCCGTCCGCGCCGACGGCTCGCAGCTACTCTTCGACGCCATGGACACCCGCGGCAACGCGGCCCTGTGCCGCGCCCTGGACGAGGCCGGGGCGCGGGTGACGGCGAAGGTGACCAACGTGCAGAACTGGTCGGAGTCGGTGCGCACCGACTACCAGTCCTCACCCGATTGCCGCAACGCGCTCTGGGCGACCTCGTCCAGCTTGAACTACGAGGACCAGCAGTACCCGGCGGTGCGCGACTTCCGGGCGGCTATGGCCCGCTACTACCCCGACCGGGCGGCGCAGCTGTCCGCCTGGGAGCTGGAGGGCTGGGCGGGCGCCCAGTGGCTCACGGACGCGATGGACTCGTGCGGCGCGGCGCTCACCCGGGCCTGCGTGGAGGCGTTCATGAATCGCGCCGAGCCGTACGACGCGCACGGCCTGATCCTGCCCGCCTCCTTCGTCCCCGAGCCGCCGCCCGCGGGCCCCGTGCGCGCCTGCCTGAACGCCGCCCGCTGGCAGGACTCGGCCGGGGGCGGCGCGGGCGGCTGGGTCACCCAGGTGCCGTCGATGACGACGACCTGCTACGACGTGCCCCAGCTGCCGTACAAGCCCTGACCGGTCCGGTGCGTCAGTCGTCCGGGAGCCGCTCGACCACGACCATCGCCGCGTCGTCGTCCAGGTGGCCGCCGACGTGGGCCAGGAGGTCGCGGCGCAGGCGGTGCAGGAGGACGGACGGGCGGTCGGCCTGCCAGGCCGTGACGCGTTCGGTGAGCGGGTAGAAGCGCTTGCGGGCGTCCCGGGCCTCGATCACGCCGTCCGTGTAGATCAGCAGCCGGTCGCCGGGCCGGAACGGGAACACCTCGACCCGGTACTCGCCCGGCGCCAGTTCGCCGAGGCCGAGCGGCGGCGCCGGGTGGTCGGCGGCCAGCGGGGTGATGCCGTCGGCGCGCAGGAGCAGCGGGGGCGGGTGGCCGCAGTCGATCAGGCGGACCTCGGTGCCGTCGTCGGGGATGTCGAGCAGGACGGCGGTGATGAAGGACTCGCCGCTGTCGTCCGCCCCGGCGTCCTCCTCGGGCCCGTCGCCGGAGCCGCCGACCAGCCGCCGGTGGCTCGCCTGGGCGCTGAGCTGGGCGAGGTCCCAGCAGACGCTGCCGTCCAGGTAGGCGGCGAGCCCGGGCAGCTCGGCGTGCAGGTGGGCGGCGGCGCGGAAGGCACCGAGCAGGAGCGCCGCGTCGCCGAGCGAGGACAGGCCCTTGCCGCGCACGTCGCCCACCAGGAGCCGGGTGCCGGTCGGGGTGCGGGCCGCCGCGTAGAGGTCCCCGCCGACCTGTGCCTCGGCCTCGGCGGCCAGGTAGACGGAGGCGAGGTGCAGCGGCCCGATCCGGTCCGGGAGGGGGCGCAGCAGCACCCGCTGGGCGGCCTCGGACACCGAGCGGACCCGGGCCAGCTCGCGCTCGTGCCGGTCGCGCAGCACCCGCAGGGTGACGATCAGCACCGAGACGGCGAGCTGAGCGGCGAGCTGGGTCTGGATGTTCGTGGTGGTGAGGCCCGCCTCCCGGACGCCGCCGATGACGGCGAGCGCGGCGAGCGCGAGCACGGCGACGCCGAACGTGGCGCGGGCGCCGGCCAGGGAGGCGGTGAGCGCCGGGGCCACGATCAGCAGCGGGCCGAGGTGGATGTCCGGCGGCGAGAGGATGTCGACGACCGTGATGACGACGATCAGCGCGAGCGGCAGCGCCGTCAGCGCGCGGCGGTCGAGCCGCCACGGTCGGCGGCGGTCGCGGGGGCGCGGGTCACGGTCTCGCTGCCGTAGTGGCACCTCTCCTCTGTACACCGTGGGGGCGGTGCGGCGCACCCCGGGCGGCGTCCGCGGGGGCCGGTGGGTGGCGGGCGGCGGGTGCGGGGGCCGGTGGGCGTCCGGTGTGGGGGCCGGTGGGCGTCCGGGGAGGGTCAGCCCTCGGCGCCGTAGCGGGCGAGGTAGTCGGCGAAGCGCGAGACGTCGGTGTCGGACCAGTCGGTGAAGCGCTCGGTGAAGGCCAGCCGGCGCTGCTCGTTGGCGTCCCGCAGGAGGGTGAGCCCGGCGTCGGTGGCGCGCAGGATCTGGCCGCGCTGGTCGTCCGGGTCGGTCTCGCGGCGCAGCAGGCCGAGCCGCTCCAGGGCGGTGACCTGCCGGCTGACGGTGGACTTGTCGAGCATGAAGTACGCCGCGACGTCGGCCGCCCGGCAGCCGCCGCGCTCGGTGATCAGGTCGAGGATGCTGTAGGTGACCAGGGAGAGGTCGGGGTGCAGCTGCGAGGCCTTGTGGCGGGCGCGGCGGGCGAAGGCGGTCAGCTCGCGCTGGATGGTGTCGATCGACGTCTGGCGGCCGGGCACGGCGTCCTACCTCCTCGGGATTTGTTGCACTATACAACGGGTTTCGGCGGGGTGCCCGCCGGTCCGCCGGTCGGCCCGTCCGTGGGCTCGTCCGTCGACCGGTCCGTCGGCCCGTCGGTCGACTCGCCCGCCGGTCCGCCCGGTGTCCCGTCGGCGCTCGTGCCCTCGGCCCGCCACGCGCGGGCGGCGGCGATCCGGCGGGTCGCGCTGGGGTGAGTGGCGAACAGTAGCTCAAGCACCCGGGGCGGGTCGACATCGGACACGTTGGCCAGTGCCAGTCTGCGCTGCATCGCGATGAACTGCTCGGCGTCCGAGGTCAGTTCGAGGGCGTGCCGGTCCGCCCTGGCCTCGATCCGGCGGCTCGCCGCGCACTGCGCCGGCCCCGACAGCGCGCCCAGCAGCGCCCCGATCGCCGCCAGCAGCGGCAGCGCCCGCGGATCCGCCGGGTCCGCCGCCCCGGCCGCCTCCAGGAGCGGCCGCCACGTGCCCAGCAGACCCAGCACCACCACCGCCACGGCCGCGCCCGCCGCGCCCAGCACGGTGCCGGTCAGGACGTCCCGGTGCTTCACGTGCCCCAGCTCGTGCGCGACCACCAACTCCACCTCGCGCGGCTCGGCCGTCGACAGCAGCGTGTCGTACGCGACGATCCGGCGGGTCGCGCCCAGCCCCGACACGTACGCGTTCAGCGCGGTCGTCCGCCGGGAGGCGTCCGCCACCAGGACGTCGCGGATCCCGACGCCGTCCCGCTGCGCCAGCGCGAGCAGCGCCGTCCGCAGCGGCCCCTCCGGCATCGGGGTGAAGCGGTTGAACACCGGCTCGACCACGAGCGGGTGCAGGAACGACAGCGCGCCGACGAGCACCGCCGCCGCGCCCGCCCCCGGCACCCACCAGCGCTCCGGCGACCACGCCGTCAGCGCGAACAGCCCGAGCGCGAGCGGCAGGACCAGCACGAGCGCCAGCGCCAGGCCGCGCACCGCGTCCAGCGCCCAGCCCGCCCAGCCCTGCGTGACCAGCCCGTACCGGGCCCGGACGGTCCGCGCGCCGGCGCCGAACGGCAGCTGCGCCGCCTGGCCGAGCACGACGAGCGCCGCCGCGCCCGCCAGGACCTCGGCCGTGCGGGAGCCGCCGAACCAGCCGCCGACGGCGCTCACCAGGCCCGCCCCTGTGGGGGTGAGGCCGAGGACGAGGGTGAGCGCGAGACCGGTCAGCCGCCCGCCCAGCGCCCACGGGAGCTGGGCGCGGCGCAGGGCCCGGCCGCGGGCGCGTTCGGCGGGGGTGAAGTCGTCCGTGGTCGTGGTGTCCATGGGAGGGGTGCGGCTCCGGGGTCCTGGACGGCGGGTGTCGGGGTGCAGCGTGTCTGGGTGCAGCGTGTCGGGGTGCAGTGTGTCGGGGTTCAGCATGGCGCACCGGGCCGGGGCGTGGCCCGTCCTCGGGCGGGTTCACCCTCCGTTGGCCGGGTGGGCCCTGGCTTCGGGCGGGCGGGTTCCGGCTCCGGTCTTGTCCGCACTGTGTCCGAACGGTGCCGAAACCGCGCGGGTGCGTGACGTAGGCTGACCGCTCTTGTGCCGATGCTCCGCGCGGCCGCTTCGTCGTGCTGCTCTGCGTTGCCGCTTCGTCTTGCTGCTGGTGTTGATCTCGGGGGGAACCACTCATGCGCCGCGCCGTCTCGTCCGCTGCCGCCTGCACCGCGCTCCTGCTCGGGCTGACGGGTGTCGCCGCGTGCGGGCCCGACGACGCGGCGTCCGGGGCCGGAGCCTCTGGGCCCGGGGCCTCCGCGTCCGCCGCCGCCCCGTCGGCCGCGGCTTCCGGGAAGGGCTCCTCCGCGCCGACCGCCTCCGCGGCAGCTCCCGCCCCCGCGACGGCCAAGCCGACGGCGCCGCGGCCCGACGGGACCATCCGGGTGGCCTTCGCCGGGGACGTCCACTTCGAGGGCCGCACCGAGGCCCGGCTCGCCGTGCAGCCGCCCGAGCCGCCGCTCGGCCCGATCTCCGCGACCCTCGCGGACGCCGACCTGTCCGTGCTCAACCTGGAGACCGCGATCACCGGCCGCGGCGCCCCCGAGCCCAAGCTCTACACCTTCCGCACCACGCCCAAGGCGCTCGACGCCCTCAAGGCCTCCGGCGTCGACGTCGTCTCCATGGCCAACAACCACGCCGTCGACTTCGGCGCCGACGGCCTCGCCGACACCCTCGCGGCCAAGGACTCCGCGCCGATCCCGGTCATCGGCGTCGGCCGCACCGCCAAGGAGGCGTACGCGCCGTACGTCTCCACGGTGCGCGGCGTGAAGGTCGCCGTCGTCGCGGCCAGCCAGATCGAGGACCTCACCAACCAGAAGTGGCGCGCCGGCGCCGCCAAGCCGGGCATCGCCTCCGCCCTCGACGTCCCCGCCGTCGTCAAGGCGGTGGAGGACGCGAAGCGCCAGGCCTCCGTCGTCCTCGTCTACCTGCACTGGGGCGAGGAGGGCAAGGCCTGCCCGACCGCCGACCAGACGTCCATCGCGAAGAAGCTCGCCGCCGCCGGCGCCACCGCCGTGGTCGGCACCCACGCCCACACGATGGTCGGCTCCGGCATGCTCGGGAACACCTACATCGGGTACGGCTTCGGCAACTTCCTCTGGTACGGCACCTCCAACTACCCGTTCTCGAACGAGACCGGCGTCACCACGCTGACCGTCACCGGCGACGGCCGGGTGACCGGCGAGGCGTTCGCCCCGGCGACGGTCGACGACCGGGGCGTCCCGGTGCCCGTCACCGGCGCCGCCGCCGAGGCCGCGCTCAAGCGGCGCGACGGCCTGCGCGGCTGCGCGGGACTCGCGCCCGCTCCCGCCGCCGCGCACTGAGCTCGCCGACGTCCCGGGTGGTCAGCGCCGCGGCCGCGGCCAGCCCGGTGCCGCGCGACGCGGCCAGCCGCTCGCGGACCTCGCGCGGCGTGCGCGGGCGCCAGCCGGGCCCGTCGCAGCACGAGGAGTGGAACGTCACGCCCGCGCGCAGCAGCGCCGTGAGCGCCCGCCAGCCGGCGTCGTCCCGCTTCCCCGGCACCTCCAGGTCGTGCCCGGCGTCCGTCAACTGCCCGCCGCAGCGCGGGCACCCGTCCTGCCCGGGTGCGCCGTGGCGCTTCATCGACACCCGGCAGGACACGCAGACGTAGTGGCGCCGGGAGGTCTGAGATCGCGTGCACATGCACGCCAGGCTAGGAGAGCCGGCGCGCGGCGGCACCCGGTTTTCGGCACGTGCGGACGACGGCAGGATCGGCCCCCCGGGGCGGACCGTCGGGTGGCACCGTCTGAGTGGCACCGTCCGAATGGCGCCGTCGTGTGGCCCGGAAGGCGGACGGATGATCGAGGCGGAACTGAAAGCGCTCGTGCGCCGACCGGGGCGGTCCTGCGCGACCTGGAGGGCGGGTACGGTCCGGGGCGGGCGGAGGTGTACCGGGACACCTCGTACGACACGCCGGGCGGTGAACTGCTCGACGGCGACCGGGAGCTGCGGATCCGCGAGATCGAAGGCGCGGACGGATCCCGGCGCGCGCTGCTCACCTACAAGAGCCCCCGGGTGGACGGACCGTCCGGCTCGAAGCCCGAGCACGAGACGGCGGTGGCGGACGCCGGAGCCGCCCACGGCATAGCCCGGGGCCTCGGGTACCTGCCCCGGCTCGCCTTCGAGAAGCGCTGCCGCAACTACGCGGTGGAACGCGACGGCCGCCGCCTCCTCGCGACCCTCGTCCGGGTCCCCGGGCTCGACGGGGTGTACCTGGAGGTGGAGACGGCCGCCGAGGGCTCGGGCGGGCTGGCCCCGGCGCTGGACGTGGTGCGCGGGCTGATGGTCGAACTCGGCATCGAGGACGGCGACTTCACCCCAGAGCTCTACACGGACGCGGTGGCGGCCCGGCGCGGTGCGGGGGGTGGGGGCCGGACGGGGCGGTGAGCTGTGGGCCGGCGGGGTTCCGATGGGCGGGCTGCTGCTCTTCGGGCTGCGGTGCTTCGGACTGCGGTGCTTCGGACTGCCGTGCTTGGGACTGCCGTGCTTCGGGCTGTCGGGGCTTCAGGAGGCCGGGTGCCCGGGGTGGTTCGGTCGCGGGAGCACCGTGCCTCCCGGCGCCTGGGCGTGGACGAACAGCTGTGTTAGGTTAGCCTTACCTAATAGAGCTGGTCGGAGGGGAAGTCCGTGCTGCAGTCCGAACTCGCCGGTACGGTCGCCCTGGTCACCGGGGCCGCCCGGGGCATCGGTGCGGCCGTCGTCCGGGCGCTGGTCGCCGAGGGGGCCGTCGTCGCGGCGGCGGACCGTGACGCCGGCGCGCTCGCCGAGCTCGCCGAGGAGTCGCCCGCCATCCGCCCGTACGTCCTGGACGTGACGGATCCGGCCGCCGTCGAGGCCGTCGTGGCGTCCGTCGAGGCCCGACTCGGGCCGCTGGGCGCCCTGGTGAACGTCGCCGGGATCCTCCGTGCCGCACCCGCCGTCGAACTCTCCGACCGGGACTGGGCGGACATCTTCGCCGTCAACTCCAACGGGGTGTTCCACGCGTGCCGCGCGGCCGGCCGGCGGATGGCCGAGCGCGGGGGCGGTGCCATCGTGACCGTCGGCTCCAATGCCGCCGGCGTGCCCCGCGCCGGGATGGCCGCCTACGCGGCCTCCAAGGCGGCGGCCACCATGTTCACCCGCTGCCTCGGGCTCGAACTCGCCCGCTCGGGCGTGCGCTGCAACATCGTCTCACCCGGCTCGACCGACACCCCGATGCAGCGCTCCCTCTGGGGCGACGACGCGGAGGCCGCCCAACAACGCGTGATCGACGGCGACTTGGCCGCCTGGCGGATCGGCATCCCGCTCGGTCGGATCGCAGCACCCGCCGACGTCGCCGAGGCGGTGCTGTTCCTGGTCTCCGACCGGGCCCGGCACATCACCATGCACGACCTGTACGTCGACGGCGGCGCCACCCTGCGCGCCTGACGGGCGTATCGGGCCCTCGGGCCGCCGTTCCGTTCCCCGGGCCCCCAGGCCCGTTCTGGTCCTTTCCGGTCCTTTCCGATCCTTCCCGGCCGACGTCTCCCCAGGCCCCCGTCGGCCGTCAACTCCCGGGCAGCTCCCGGACGTCCACCCCACGCAGACTGGAGACTTCAGGTGACCACGGTCCACCACGCCCCCGTCGGGGACCCGCCGTATCCCCCCGCGGCCACCACCGCCCCGGACCACACCGTCATCGGCGCGGCCAGCGGCCTGCTCGGCCAGTACCGGGCGGCCCCCGACGAGGCCTTCTTCGCCTCGCCGACCCGCACCCTGCTCACCTCCGGCGTCCACGCCCGGGTGCCGCAGGACGGGCGCCCGCTGCCCGCCCGCGTGGCCGCCACGCTCGACGACGCCCGCCGGGCCGGGGTCGAACGACCGTTCGTGGTGGGCGCGGTGGCGTTCGACCACGACGCGCGGGCCGAACTCTCCGTGCCCGTCCGGGTCCGCGCCACCGGCGCGCTGCGCGACGACCCGCTGATAGCCCTCCCCGCGCCGCCCGCCGAACAGGTGGACTGGCAGGTGCGACCGGTGCCCGCACCCGCCGGGTACGGCGCCGGCGTCGCGGCGGCCGTCGAGCGGCTGCGCGCAGGGGAGTTGAGCAAGGTCGTCCTGGCCCGCACGCTGGAACTCACCTCCGGCGCCCCGCTCGACCTGCCCGCCGTGCTCCAGCGCCTGGCCCGCCGCGACCCCGGCGGCTACACCTTCGCCGTCCCCGCCGGCGGCGGCCGCACGCTGATCGGCGCCAGCCCCGAACTCCTGCTCTCCCGCCGAGGAACGGCCGTCCTCGCCAACCCGCTGGCCGGCTCGGTGCCGCGCAGCGCCGACCTCGGTGAGGACGTCCGCCGGGCGGCCGCCCTCCTGGAATCGCCCAAGGACCTGCACGAACACGCCGTCGTGGTCGACGCCATCCGCACCGCGTTGGCACCGTACTGCCGCACCCTCGACATCCCCGCGCGGCCGACCCTCGTGCGGACGGCCGCCATGTGGCACCTCGCGACGACGATCACCGGCGAACTGGCCGACCCGGCCGCCTCCGCGCTGGAACTGGCCGCCGCGCTGCACCCCACCCCGGCGGTGTGCGGCACCCCGACAGCCGCCGCCCGCAGAGTCATCGGCGAGACCGAACCCTTCGACCGCGGCCTGTACGCCGGCATGGTCGGCTGGGGCGACGAGGACGGCGACGGCGAGTGGGTGGTCACCATCCGCTGCGCCGAGGCGCACGAGCGCACGCTGCGCGTCTTCGCGGGCGCGGGCGTCGTCGCGCAGTCCCGGCCGGAGGCCGAACTCGCCGAGACCGAGGCCAAGTTCCGCACTTTCCTGGACGCGGCGGGGGTGCCGCGATGAGTCGGCTGGACGAGGCGACGGGGTCGGAAGAGGCGACGGGGTCGGAGGAGGCGACGGCTCCGAGCGAGGTGACGCCCATGGACGAGGTGCTGGCCGGATTCACCCTGTACCCGGCCGAGTTCGCCGAGCGCTACCGGGCCGCCGGGCACTGGTGCGGCGAGACCTTCGGCCGGATGCTACGCGAACGCGCCGCCGCGCACGGCGAGCGCGTCGCGATCGTCGATCCGGCGGGGGAGGGACGGCGCTGGACGTACGCCGAACTCGACCGCCGGGCCGACCGGATGGCCGCCGGACTGCTGGCCCGGGGGATCCGGCGCGGGGATCGCGTCGTGGTCCAACTGCCCAACGTCGCCGAGTTCTTCGAGCTGGTCTTCGGGCTGTTCCGGATCGGGGCGCTGCCGGTCTTCGCGCTGCCCGCCCACCGGTACACCGAGATCGGGCACTTCTGCTCCTTCACGGGCGCGGTCGCGTACGCGATCCCGGACGTCGACGGGGGCTTCGACTACCGCGAACTGGCGGACCGGGTACGGGCGGAGAGTCCCACGCTGCGGCTGGTGCTGGTGGCGGGCGAGGACCCCGGGGGGCACGTGCGGCTGGCCGACGTGCCCTGCGATGTGCTGCCCTGTGACATGCCCCTCGGAGGGGAGTTCGGCGAGCCGCAGCCCGGAGACGTCGCGTTCCTCCAACTCTCCGGCGGCAGCACCGGCGTACCGAAACTGATCCCGCGCACCCACGACGACTACATCTACTCCCTGCGCGGCTCCGTCGAGCTGTGCGCTCTGGGCCAGGACAGCGTCTACCTGTGCGCCCTGCCCGTCGCGCACAACTTCCCGCTCAGCTCGCCCGGTTCGCTCGGCACGCTGTACGCGGGCGGCCGGGTGGTGCTCTGCCCGCGGCCGGGCCCCGAAACGGCGTTCCCGCTGGTCGGGCGCGAGGGCGTGACGATCACCGGCCTGGTACCGCCGCTCGCCCTGCTCTGGCTGGACGCCGCCGAGCGCGGCGCGCGCGGCTTCGAGAGTCTGGAGGTGCTGCTGGTCGGCGGCGCCAAGTTCAGCGAGGAGGCCGCCCGCCGGGTGGGCCCGCTCCTCGGCTGCACGCTCCAGCAGGTGTTCGGCATGGCCGAGGGGCTCGTCAACTACACCCGCCTGGACGACCCCGACGACGTCATCACCACGACCCAGGGCCGCCCGATCTCCCCGGACGACGAGGTCCGGGTCGTCGACGACCACGACCGGGACGTGCCGGACGGGACCACCGGCCACCTGCTCACCCGCGGCCCGTACACGATCCGCGGGTACTGGAACGCGCCCGGACACAACGCCGACTCCTTCACGGCGGACGGCTTCTACCGCACCGGGGACCTCGTCCGGCGCACTTCCACCGGCCATCTCGTGGTCGAGGGCCGTGCCAAGGACCAGATCAACCGAGGCGGCGAGAAGGTGGCCGCCGAGGAGATCGAGAACTACCTGCTCGCCCACCCGGCCGTGCACGACGCGGCCGTGGTGTCGATGCCCGACCCCTACCTCGGCGAACGCACCTGCGCGTACGTCGTCTTGCGGCGGGCCGACCGCGAACACCCCCCGAAGGCAGTCGAGTTGAAGCGATTCGTGCGCGGGCGCGGGCTCGCCGACTACAAGGTGCCGGACCGGGTCGAGTTCGTCGACGCCTTCCCCGCCACCGGCATCGGCAAGGTGAGCAAGAAGGACCTGCGAGCCGCCATCGCCGCCGCCCTCCGTACGGCCCCTGGCTCGAACGCCGGCCCGGACGCCGGCTCGAACGCCGCCCTGAATGTTGGCCCGAACGTCGGGCCGAACGTCGGCCCGAACCGAAAGTAGTGACGCCGTGGGCCTGCCCCGCATCCCCTCGTACCCCATGCCCGGCGCCGCCGAGCTGCCCGCAAACCGGGTGGCCTGGACGGTCGACCCGTCGCGCGCCGTCCTCCTGGTGCACGACCTGCAGAACCACTACCTCTCCGCCTTCGACACGTCCGCCGCCCCGGTGCCCGAACTCTTCGGCAACGTAGGGCGGTTGGCCGAGGCGGCCCGCGCCCGGGGAATCCCGGTCGTGTACTCGGCCCAGCCCGGCGGGCAGAGCGCGATCGAACGCGGTCTCCAGCAGGACTTCTGGGGCCCCGGGATCCCGGACGCCCCGCACGCGGTGGCGATCGCCGACGCCGTGGCACCGGCCCCCGGGGACACCGTCCTGACCAAGTGGAAGTACAGCGCCTTCGTCCGCACCGAGCTGGCGGGCCTGCTGCGCGAACAGGGCCGGGACCAGCTGGTGATCACCGGCGTCTACGCCCACATCGGCGTCCAGGCCACGGCCTGCGACGCGTGGATGCGCGACCTGCCGGCCTTCGTGGTGGCCGACGCCGTCGCCGACTTCGGGCCGGACGAGCACCGCGCCGCGCTCGCCTGGGTGGCCGGCCGCTGCGGGCAGGTCACCACCACCGACGCCGTCCTGAGCATGCTGGAAGGGAAGTGAGCGCCATGGCCTTCACCGTGGAGCGGATCCGGGCCGAGGTCGCCGACCTGCTCGGCGAGGACCCGGCGGACATCCCGCTGGACGAGGACCTGGCGGACTGGGGCCTGGACTCGGTGCGGCTGATGTCGCTCGCCGAGCGCTGGCGGGCCGAGGGCGCGGACGTCGCGTTCGTGCGGCTGGCCGAGCGGCCGGAGGTCGGGGCCTGGGCCGCGCTGCTGGGCGCGGCGGCGTGACGGCCGTGGCTGCGCCGGCCGTGGTTGCGCCGGGTGGGGTTGCGCCGGATGGGGCGCGCGCCGTCGCACCCGCCGTCGCGCCCGCGGTGGCGGTCACCGTGATCGGTGGCGCGCGGCCGGCGCGGGCGGCTGAGCACCCGCCGACCACCGTGATCGGCCCGGTGGAGGCGCAGGCCGCCCGGACGCCCGCCGCACCCGCGCTGGTGCTCGCGGGCGGGTCGGTGGTGACGTACGGCGAGCTGAACGCGGCGGCCAACCGGCTGGCGCGCGCCCTGGCCGCGCGGGGTGCCCGGCCGGGCACGGTCGTCGGGCTGGGCCGGCTGAGACCGGTGGACCAGCTGACCGCGCTGTTGGCGGTGGCCAAGTCGGGGGCGGCGTTCCTGACCCCAGAGCCGGGGGAGCTCGGGGACTTGGAGGAGCCGAGAGACGCTGGCGTCCGGGCCGCGGCGACTCCGCTGCTGGTGCTGGAGGAGGACGACCTGGCGGTCGCCGGCGGGCTCGCCACCGACCCGCCCAGGGCACTGACGCCGCAGCACCCGTTGTGCGTCGCCCCCGGCCCGGGCTCCCGCCCGTCGGCCGCCCGGCTGACGCACGGCGAAGCGGACCGCCGGGTGCGCGAGCTCCAGGCGGCGTACCGGCTGGGCCCGGACGACCGGGTGCTTCAGACGGGGCTGCCGACGTGGGCGTACTTCTGGCCGCTGCGGACGGGTGCGGCGATCGTGCTCGCTGACGGCTGACGGCTGACGGCTGACGGCTGACGGCTGACGGCTGACGGGCGACGGCCGACAGAAGACAGCGAACAACTTTCAGATGACAGATTTCAAAATCTGTCATCTGAAAGTTGTCATCTGTTACCCGCCCCCGGTCCCCCCGTCAGTCCTCCGCCACCGCCGCCCGGCCCGCCGCGAAGTCCGCCGCCGTCCACGCCATGGCGACCGCGCCGTCGAGCACAGCGCGGTCGCCCTCCGTCGACACCGCCGCCTGCGCGAAGGCGGGTTCGTGCGGGGCGCACGTGCCGCCGGTGATGTCCAGGACCGGGTGGATCGCCGGCACCGCGTGCGACACGTTGCCCATGTCGGTGCAGGCGAACGGTCCGCTCTCGACCGGTTCCGGGCGCCCCAGCGCCGCCGCGTTCGCCCGCCACAGGGCGAGCAGCCCGGCGTCGCCGCGCATGTCGAGGTAGTCCGGCTCGGGCCGCGTCAGCGCCACCTCGCAGCCGGTCGCGAGCGCCCCGGCGCGGAAGCAGGACTCGACGCGCTCGCGCAACTCCGCCAGGTCCTCGGCCGCCGTCGCCCGCAGCTCGTACTCGGCGCTCGCGCTGTCCGGGACGACGTTGGGCGCCGTCCCGGCGGCCGTCGTGATGCCGTGGACCCGCCACTGCGGCGGGAGGTGCTGGCGCAGCAGCCCGAGGGCGACCTGGGCGACGGTCAGCGCGTCGGCGGCGTTGCGGCCCTCGTGCGGGTTGAGGCTCGGGTGGGCGGCGCGCCCGGTGTAGCGGACGGACAGGGTGCCGAGCGCGAACGACCGGAAGTCCGCGACCTCCACCGGGCACGGATGCACCATCATCGCGGCGTCCACCCCATCGAACACGCCCGCGTCGAGCAGCAGGGCCTTCCCGGCTCCGCGTTCCTCCGCCGGTGCGCCGATCACGCGCACCGTCAGCCCGAGCCGGTCCGCGTGCGGGGCGAGTCCGAGCGCCGCCCCGACGCCGGCGGCGGCGATCAGGTTGTGCCCGCAGGCGTGGCCGAGCCCGGGCAGTGCGTCGTACTCGCAGACGAGCGCGACGGTCGTGGGCCCGCTGCCGAGGGTCGCGGTGAACGCGGTGTCGAGGCCGCCCGCCGGTGCGGTGACCGCGTACCCGTGGGCGTCCAGCAGTTCCGCGCACCAGGCCGCCGCCCGGTGTTCCGCGAACGCGGTCTCGGGGTGGGCGTGGATGCGGTGGCTGAGCGCGAGCAGGTCCGCGCGGTGAGCGTGGACGTGCTCGCGGACGGCCTGCTTGGTCGTGGTGAGCGGCACGGCGGGTGTCTCCGATCGGTCAGGGCCCGCGCTCCAGCAGGCCGTTGACCAGATCGTATGACATTAGGTTAGGCTACCCTAAGTAGCTCGTCCCTTGCTGTTCCCCCTGCCGTTTCCCTTGCCGTTCCCCTTGCCGAACCGCCTGCCGGACCCGACCGGACCCGACCGGACCCCGAGGAGCTCCCCGCACCATGCCCCGCCACCAGGCCGCGTCCGACCCAGCCGCCCCCCTCCGAGGAGCGGTCGCCGACCTCCCGCTGCTCGCCACCCAGGCGGCCATCTGGTTCGCCCAGTCGCTCGACCCCGGCAGTCCGGCGTACAACACCGGTGACGCCGTCGAGATCACCGGCCCGCTCGACGAGACCCTGTTCGAACGCAGCCTCCGCCAGGCAGTCGGCGAGGCCGAGGCGTTGAGCGCCGTCGTCGTCACCGGCCCGGACGGCACGCCGCGCCAGCGGCTGCGCCCCGGCCGCCTCTGGCCGCTGCACCGCCTCGACGTGAGCGCCGCCGCCGACCCCGACGCCGAGGCCGATGCCTGGATGCGCGCCGACCTCGCCCGCCCGGCCGACCTCACCGCCGGCCCGCTGTTCACCCACGCCCTGATCCGCCTCGCCGCCGACCGGCACCTGTGGTACCGGCGGATCCACCATCTCGCCGTCGACGCATATGCGTTGACCCTCCTGGGCGAGCGCGTCGCGGAGCTCTACACGGCAGGCGCCGGCGGCACCCGTCCCGCCGAGAGCCCGTTCGCCCCGCTCGCCGAACTCGTCGCCGAGGAGCGGGCCTACCGCCACTCCGACGAGTACGCCGCCGACCGCGCCTTCTGGACCGCCCGCCTCGCGGACACCGACAGCGCCGCCGACGACGCCGCTACCGACACTGCCGCACCCGCCACGCTCCCCGGCCGCACCGCCGATCCCGACGGGAACGCCAACGCCACCCCCGCCGCCACCACCCCCGCCCCGCCCCTGCGCCTCGCCGCCGATCTCCCCGCCGGCACCCGCGACCGCCTGGAGCGCGCCGCCACCGCCGCCCGCGCCACCTGGGCCGAACTCGTCCTCGCCGCCACCGCCGGCTACCTGCACCGCCTGGCCGCCACCGAGGACGTCGTCCTCGGCCTCCCGCTCGCCAACCGGCGCGGCCCCGCCGCCCTGCGCACCCCCGTCGCCACCGCCAACGTCCTCCCGCTGCGCGTCGCCGTCCACCCCGCCGACACCGCGGACGGGCTCCTGCGCCGGGTGGTCCGCGAACTGCGCGCCGTCCGCCGCCACCAGCGCTACCCCCTGGAGGACCTGCGCAGCGACCTCGCCCTGACCGGGGACCGCCGCGCCCTGTTCGGCCCGGTGGTCAACATCAAGGCCTTCGAGGGCGACCTCGACCTCGCCGGCCTGCCCGGCACCGTGCGCAACCTCGCCGCCGGCCCGGTCGACGACCTCGCGCTCGCCGTCTCGCCCGGCCCCGACGGCGCCCTGCGGCTGGTCCTGGAGGCCGACCCCGTCCGCTACGACGCCGACGCGCTCGCCGCCCACCGGGACGGCCTGCTGCGCTACCTCGACGGCCTCGCCCGGCTGCTCCTCGCCGACCCCGGCACGCCGATCGCCCGCATCGACCTGCTCGACGCCGACGCCCTCCGCCGCGCCACCACCGGCCGCGACGAGCCGCCGGCCGACCGGACGCTGCCCGAGCTGTTCGCCGAGCAGGCCGCTCGGACCCCGGCCGCCGCCGCCGTCCGCTGTGGCGAAGTCGCGCTCACCTTCCAGGAGTTGGACGAGGAGTCGACGCGCCTCGCCCACCGCCTCGCCGCGCTCGGCGTCCGCGCGGGGGCACCCGTCGCCCTGGCCCTGCCCCGCAGCGCCGACACCGTGGTCGCGATGCTCGCCGTGCTCAAGGCCGGCGGTGCCTGCGTGTCGCTCGACCTCGCCCACCCCCGGCAGCGCCTCGCCGCCGTCCTGGCCGACGCCCGCCCGGCCTGCGCCGTCGGTACCGCCGCCGCCCTCGCCGCCCTCGCCGGGCTCGACCTGCCGGGCCACGTGCCCACGATCGTCCTCGACGGGCAGCTCCCCGAACCGCAGCTCCCCGAACCGCCGGTCACCGTTCTTCCGGCGCCCCAACTCGCCGACGCCGCCTACATCCTGCACACCTCGGGTTCCACCGGCCGGCCCAAGGGCGTCGTCGTCACCCATGCCGCGCTGGCCAACCTCCACGCCGGACACGGTGAGGACCACATCGCCCCGGCCGTCCGGCGCACCGGCCGCACCCGTCTGCGCGTCGCCCACAGCGCCTCCTTCGCCTTCGACGCCTCGTGGGACCCACTGCTGTGGATGGTCCACGGTCACGAACTGCACCTCCTCGACGACGCCACCTACCGCGACCCGGCCGCCCTCGTCGCCCACGTCGACCGCGAGCGCGTCGACTACCTCGACGTCACCCCGTCCTACCTCGAAGTCCTGCTCGCCGAAGGCCTCCTGGACGACGGCCGGCACCGCCCGGCCGTCATCGCCGTCGGCGGCGAGGCCACCCCGCCCGCGCTGTGGCAGCGCCTCACCGCGGTCCCCGGTGTGTGCCCCGTCGACCTGTACGGTCCGACCGAGACCACCGTCGACGCCTACGCGTGGACCCCGGGCCCCGACGGCACTCCCGTCGGCCGGGTGGTGCGCGGCTCCCGGGCCTACGTCCTGGACGGCTCCCTGCGCCCGGTGCCCGACGGCGCCACCGGCGAACTCCACATCGCCGGAGCCTGTTTGGCGCGCGGGTACCTCGGCCGTCCGGACCTCACCGCCGAGCGCTTCGTCGCCGACCCGTACGGCCCGCCCGGCTCCCGGATGTACCGCACCGGGGACCTCGCCCGGCGCCGCCCCGACGGGACGCTGGAGTTCCTCGGCCGCGCCGACGACCAGGTGAAGATCCGCGGCTTCCGCGTCGAGCCCGGCGAGATCGCCGCCGTCCTGGCGCAACTCCCCGACGTCGAGCGGGCCGTGGTGATCGCGCGACCGGGCCCCCAGGGCAAGCGGCTGCTCGGCTACGCGGTCCCCGCGCCCGGTGCGACGCCCTCGCCGGCCGCGCTGCGGGCCGGGCTCGCCGCCCGCCTGCCCGCGCACATGGTGCCGGCCGCCGTCCTCGTCCTCGACGACCTGCCGCGCACCGCCCACGACAAGCTCGACCACCGCGCCCTGCCCGAACCCGTCGCCACCGCGGTCGGATCGGAGCCCGCGGCCACCCCGCAGGAGGAGGTCCTGTGCGGCCTCTTCGCCGACGTCCTCGCCCTCGCCGAGACGCCCGGCCGGGACGCGTCCTTCTTCGACCTCGGCGGCCACTCCCTGCTCGCGGGCCGCCTCGCCGCCCGCGTCCGCGAGACCCTGGGCGCCACCGTCGGGTTCGCCGACGTCTTCCGCCACCCCACCCCGGCCGGGCTCGCCACCCTGCTGCGCGAGCGTTCCGCCCCCGAGCCGCGCCCCGCCCTCGTGCCCGTCCCGCGCGCCGAGCGCATGCCGCTGTCGCCCGCCCAGCGCGGACTCTGGTTCCTGCACCGGCTCGAAGGCCCCAGCCCCACCTACAACATCCCGCTCGCGCTCACCCTCACCGGTCCGCTCGACCGGGGCGCGCTGGCGCTCGCCGTCGGCGACCTCGCGGCCCGGCACGAGATCCTCCGCACGGTCTACGGCGAGGAGCCCGACGGCACGCCGTACCAGCGGGTACTGCCGGCCATGCCCGTTGCGCTGCACCATGGCGACAGCCTTGCCGAGGCGGTCCGCCACGCCTTCGACCTGACGGCCGAACCGCCGCTGCGGGCAAGCCTGTTCAGGGACGGCGAGCAGGAGCACACGCTCCTCCTCCTGCTCCACCACATCGCCGGCGACGGCGCGTCCACCACCCCGCTGGCCCGTGACCTCGCCACGGCCTACCGTGCCCGGGCAGCCGGGTCCGATCCCGAATTCGGCGAACTCACCGTCCAGTTCGCCGACCACGCCGCCCGCCAGTGGCAGCTCCTCGGTACGCCCGAGGCGCCGACCCCGCTCGCCGCCCGGCAGCTCGACCACTGGCGGACCGCGCTCGACGGCCTGCCCGACCAGCTCGAACTCCCCACCGACCGCCCGCGCCCGGCCGTCGCCGGACACGACGGCGCCACCGTGCCGTTCGCGCTCGGCGCCGAGGCCCACGCCGCCCTCGCGGCGCTCGCCCGGGCCACCGGCACCACCGTCTTCATGGCCGTCCAGGCGGGTCTCACCGCCCTGCTCACCCGGCACGGCTGCGGCACCGACATCCCGGTCGGCACCCCGGTGGCGGGCCGCGACGAGCCGGAGACCGCCGCGCTGGTCGGCTACTTCGTCAACTCGGTGGTCCTGCGCACGGACACCTCGGGCGACCCGGGTTTCCGTGAGCTCCTCGGGCGCGTCCGCGGCACCGTCCTGGCCGCGCACGAGCACGCCGACCTGCCGTTCGACCGGCTCGTCGAGGAGCTCAACCCGCCCCGGTCGCTGGCCCGGCACCCGCTCTTCCAGGTGATGCTGGCCTGGCAGAGCCGCCCGGACGAGGACTTCGCGCCGGCCGGGGGCCTCACCGCCCGCATGGCCGCCGTGCCCACCGGCACCGCCAAGTTCGACCTCACCCTCAACGCGGGCGAGCTCCCCGGCGGCGGCATCGGCGGCTTCCTGGAGTACCGCACCGACCTGTTCGACGCGTCCACCGCCGAGGCCCTGGCCACCCGGCTCGCCCGGCTCCTGACCGCTGCCGCGGCCGACCCCGACACCGCCATCGGCCGACTCCCGCTGCTCGGCGAGGAGGAGCGCCGGCGCGCACTCGTCGACTGGAACGGCACACCCGTCCCCTCGGTGCCCGGTCCTGGGCTGCCTGGTCCTGGCCTGCCCGGCGCGACGCTGCCCGAGCTCTTCGAGGCGGCCGCAAGGGCCAATCCCGCCGCTGTGGCCGTCGGTTACGGGGACGATCGGCTCGACTACGCCGAACTCGGCGCCCGCGCCGACCGCTTGGCCCGCGCCCTCGCCGCGCGAGGCATCGGTCCCGGTACGATCGTCGCGCTCGCCCTGCCCCGCTCGCTCGAACTCGTCGTCGCCCTCCTCGCGGTGACCAAGTCCGGCGCGGCCTACCTGCCGCTCGACCCCGACTACCCGGCCGACCGCCTCGCCTACATGCTGGCCGACGCCGCCCCCGCCGCCCTCCTCACCGATCGCGCCACCGCACCCCGGCTGCCCGGCAACGACGTGCCCCGACTCCTCGTCGACGACGAAGAAGAGGCGTTCCCCGCCGTCCCGCTCGCCCAGCACGAACGCACCCGTCCACTGCGGGCCGACGACACCGCCTACGTCATCTACACGTCCGGCTCCACCGGCCGGCCCAAGGGCGTGCCCGTCACCCACCGCAACGTCGTCCGGCTGTTCGGCGCCACCGACCACTGGTTCGGCTTCGGTCCCGAGGACGTCTGGACGCTCTTCCACTCCTACGCCTTCGACTTCTCCGTCTGGGAGCTGTGGGGCGCCCTGCTGTACGGCGGCCGGCTGGTCGTCGTCCCGCACCTGGTCAGCCGCGACCCGGCGGCCTTCCTCGACCTGCTCGCCCGCGAGCGCGTCACCGTCCTCAACCAGACCCCGTCCGCGTTCTACCAGCTCAGCGCCGCCGACCGGGACCACCCCGGGCGCGAACTCGCCCTGCGGTACGTCGTGTTCGGCGGCGAGGCGCTCGAACCCGGCCGCCTCGACGACTGGTACGCGCGGCACCCCGAGGACGCGCCCGTCCTGGTCAACATGTACGGCATCACCGAGACCACCGTGCACGTCACCCACCGCGCCCTCGACCGGGCGAGCGCCGCCGCCGGAACCGGCAGCACCATCGGCGTCAACATCCCCGACCTGCGCGTCTACGTCCTCGACGAGCACCTCCAGCCCGTGCCGCCCGGCGTCACCGGCGAGATGTACGTCGCCGGGGCCGGCCTCGCCCGCGGCTACCTCGGCCGTCCCGCGCTGAGCGCCGGGCGCTTCGTCGCCGACCCGTACGCCGAGCTGTTCGGCGAGCGCGGCACCCGGATGTACCGCTCCGGCGACCTCGCCCGCCGCCGCGCCGACGGGGAACTGGAGTACCTCGGGCGGGCCGACCAGCAGGTGAAGATCCGCGGCTTCCGGATCGAACCCGGCGAGATCGAGGCCGTCCTGGCCGCCCACCCGGGCGTCGCCGACGCCGCCGTGGTCGTCCGGGAGGACGCCCCCGGCGACAAGCGGCTCGTCGGCTACGCCGTCGCCACGGCCACGCCGGACGAGCTCCGTGCCCACGCCGCCGCCGGACTGCCCGCCCACATGGTGCCGTCCGCCGTCGTGCTCCTCGACCGCCTCCCGCTCACTGCCAACGGCAAGCTGGACCGCCGCGCGCTGCCCGCCCCCGAGGCGCCCGCCGCCGGCGCCGGCCGCCCGCCGCGCACTCCGCGCGAGCAGCAGCTGTGCGAACTGTTCGCCGAGGTCCTGGGTGCCCCCGCGGTCGGCGTCGAGGACGACTTCTTCGCCCTCGGCGGCCACTCGCTGCTGGTCGTCCGCCTCGCCGGCCGGATCCGCGCCGTCCTCGGCGTCGACGTGGGCATCGGCACCCTGTTCCGCGCTCCGACGGTCGCCGCCCTCGACGCCGCCCTGGCCGCCGGGGACGAGGACGCCGACGCGCTCGACGTCCTGCTCCCGCTGCGGCCCGCCGCACCCGGACGGCAGGCCCCGCTGTTCGCGATCCATCCGGCGGGCGGCCTGAGCTGGTGCTACACCGGGCTGATCCGCCACCTGCCCGCCGACGTGCCGATCTACGGCCTCCAGGCGCAGGGCGTCGGCGCCGCCACCGCGGAGGAGCCGCTGCCGCGGAGCCTGGAGGAGCTGGCGGCGCACTACGCGGACCGGCTGCGCGAGGTGCAGCCCGACGGCCCGTACCGGCTGCTCGGCTGGTCCACCGGCGGCATCATCGCGCACGCCGTCGCCGTCCGGCTCCAGGAGCTGGGCCACGCCGTCGAGTTGCTCGCCATCCTGGACGCCTACCCGGCCGAGGGCTTCCGCGAGCTGCCCGTCCCCGACCAGGCCGAGGCGCTGGAGGCCCTGCTCACCATGGGCGGCTTCGGCCCGGCCGACCTCGCCGGCCGGCCGCTCGAACTCGCCTCCGTCACCGCGCTGTTGCGCCGCGAGGGCAGCCCGCTCGCCGGGCTCGGCGACGCCACCGTCGAGGCCCTGAACCGGATCTACCTCAACACCAACCACCTCGTGCGCGGCTACGACCACCGGCGCTTCGACGGCGACGTGCTGTTCTTCCGCGCGACCGTCGACACCATCGACGAGACGCTCGTGCCCGAGCTGTGGACGCCGTACGTGTCCGGCCGGATCGCCGACACCGACGTCGCCTGCTCGCACAAGGACATGACCCTGCCCGCGCCCATCGCGCACATCGCCCGCGTGATCGCCGACCACCTGGAGAACGCCACCCATGAGTGACGCACCCGCCAACCCCTTCGACGCCGACGGCGACTTCCTCGCCCTCGTCAACGGCCAGGGTCAGCACTCCCTCTGGCCCGCCTTCGCCGCCGTCCCGGCCGGCTGGGACGTCGCCCACGGCCCGTGCGCCCGCACCACAGCCCTGGACTGGATCTCCGCGCATTGGACCGACCTGTGACCGCACCCGCCGAGGCCCGGCCCCTCCCGGCCGGCCGGGCCGCAGTGGTCGTCGCCTATACGGCCGCGATGTGCATGAGCGGCCTGGACTCGACGATCGTCAACCCCGCGCTGTACACGATCGCGGGGGACTTCGGCCGGCCGGTCGAGGCGGCCAACGCGGTCGAGACCGCGTTCCTCGTCGGCCTCGCCGCCGGCCTGCCCGTGGCCGGCTGGCTCGGCGACCGGTACGGGGTGAAGCGGGTGTTCCTCGGGGCGCTGGCCGCGTTCACGCTCGCCTCCGCGCTGTGCGCCGCCGCGCCCGGGCTGGGCGCACTGGCCGCCGCCCGGGCCGTCCAGGGCGTCGGGGGCGGCCTGCTGACGCCGGTCGGCATGACGCTGCTGTTCCGGGCCTTCGCCCCGCACGAGCGGGCGGGCCTCGGCAAGGTGCTGATCGTGCCGACGGCACTGATGCCCGCCCTCGGCCCGCCGCTCGGCGGCTTCCTCACCGAACACCTCTCCTGGCACTGGCTGTTCCTCGTGAACGTGCCGATCGGCGCCGCCGCCGTGGCCGTCGGACTCGTCGGCCTGCGGGCGGGGGAGGAGCCACCGGCCGGACGCTTCGACACCACCGGCTTCCTGCTCGCCACCCCGGGCCTCGGCCTGCTCACGTACGCGCTCGGCTTCGGCCCGGCGCAGGGCTGGTCGTCGCCGGAGGTGCTGGTGAGCGGGGTGACCGGGACGGCGCTCCTCGTGGCCGCCGTGCGTCACCAACTCCGGTCCGCCGAGCCACTGGTGGACCTGCGGCTGCTCGCCGACCGCACCTTCGGCGCCGCCGCCCGGCTCGCGCTGCTGACGTCGGCCGGGCTGATGGGCGCGCTGTTCGTCCTCCCGCTGCTCTACCAAGTGGCCCTCGGTGCCTCGGCGCTGGACGCGGGCCTGAGCGTCTTCCCCGAGGCGGTGGGCCTGATGGCCGCCTCCCAGGCGGTGGACCGCCTCCTGCCCCGCCTCGGCCCGCGCCGCCTGGCCGTGCCCGCCCTGCTGCTGGCGGCGGCGGTCCTGACCGCGTTGGCTTTCACCGAAGACCCGTGGGCGGTAAGGGCGTTGATGTTCGCCGTGGGCCTGGTCCTGGGCACCGCCGTGCTCACCCTGCAGATCGCCGGCTTCGCCGACGTCCCGCCGCCCGCGACGGGCCGGGCGATGGCCCTGTTCACGATCGCCCGCACCCTCGGCGGAGCCCTGGGCATCGCGACGACCGCCGCCCTCGTCGCCCTCCTGGCCGACGGCGACAACCCCACCCCCTACCGCATCGCCCTCCTCGCCACCGCCCTCCCGATCGCCGCCGCTGTCCTCCCCGCCACCCGCCTCCCGAAGGCCCTCGCGCCCCCGCCACCGGAAGACTGATCACGCGGAGAGTCGATCCGCATCCCCGAACCGTTCGGGTTCGAACCGGACCTGTCTGGGCCGGTCCCCTATCGGGACCGACGGAGGGACCCGCTACTCGCTCGGCCAGAGGATCAGGTTCGGGAGGGCGTGGCGGGTCGGGGTGCCGCCCGACGATGTGAGGGCTGTGCGGATGTCGTGGAGGTCCTCGACCGTGAGCTGGAGCGGGGGTTCGTCGGGCTGGTAGGTGGTGCGGATCGGGTAGTCCACGCCCGGGGTGGTGGTCATCTCGATGTGACAGCCGAGCACGTGGGTGACCGGGCGGCGGTCGGCGAGGGCGATCAGGCGGTCGATGCTGCGCGTGAACGCGGGCCAGTCGTCGATGTAGAGCCGCCCGGGGTAGACGGTGTCGCCGGTGAGGAGGACTCCCGTCCAGGGGTCGTAGTACGTGACCGCCGCCGGGTGGTGGCCCGGGGTGGCGAGGCACTCCAGCACCCGGCCGCCGCCCAGGTCGACGAGGGCCACGGCGTCCGGGTCGGTGTCGAAGCCGAAGAAGGGCCATGCGACGGCCGGGTCGGCGGCGACCACGGTCGTGCCGGGGCGGTCGGCGAACTGGCCGTCGCCCGCGACGTGGTCGCCGTGCGGGTGGGTGTGCAGCACGAGCAGTCCGTACCCGTCCCGCGGGTGGCGGGCGAGCCACGCCCCGATCTGTTCGTCGACCACCGCGCGCAGCGGGAAGTGCGCGGCGTCGGCGGTCGCCCCGGTGTCGAGCAGCACCGCTCGCTCGGCCCCGAACAGGAGGTACAGGAACGGCGCCTCGTAGTGGACGGCCTTGTTCTGCCGCAGTACGACCGTGTGCTCGTCGTACGCGTGGACCTGGATCTCCGGCCCGGTGTCGTGCTTGGCCGACGGCGAGCCGTGGATCCACCGCACGTCCAGCGGCCGCGGCACCGGGACGGCCCGGGTGAAGTCGGGCATGACGCCTCCTCCGGTGCGTCGTCTTGTCGGGCCGGGTACGGCGCACGTCTCGTCCGGGGCGGGCGCGCCGGTGCGCCGCCACCGGGACGCTAGCACGGTGCCGGACCGCCCTCATGACGCTCCGGGGACCGCTTCCCGGACGCCGGTTTCCGGCCGGTCCGGCGCACCGAGTGGGAAGAGTTTTCCAGGCGACGTACAGTTCCGCTTCGTGATCGAGATCGAGATCGTCGTCGAACAGCAGGCGGGCGGTGCGTGGGACGCCCTGGCGGAGGCGGCCCGCGCCCTGACCGGGGAACTGGCCGGTCCCGTCGAGGAGACCACGGGCCTCGACCTCGGCCCCGGGGTGCGCCTCGCGCTGGTGGACCCGGACGCGTTCGCGCAACGCCGCGAGGCCTACGTGCGCCGGGTCTGCGAGACCGTCCTCGCGGGCGAGGCGCTGGCGGCCGTCGCGGACCCGGCGAAGCGCGAGAAGGCCGAGGCGGCGCTGCGCAAGGGGCCGGCGTCGGCGGACTCCGACCGCAGGATCAGCTGCGTGCCGTCCGGCCGGGTGGTGCAGGACGAGGAGGGCCGGTGGGTGCTCCTGCTGGCCCCGGCGCTGCTGGCGGGCGCGCCGCAGCGGGCCCCGCTGCGCGCGGTGCTGGCGCACCTGCTGACCCACCAGGCCCAGATCCGCGCGGGCGGTCCCCGGCCGGGGGCGGATGCGGTCGAGGCGCTGCTGCTCCACCGGACCTCCGGCGGCACGCGGGAGGACGACCCGGTCCTCGGCGCGCTGTGGGAGGGGCACGCGCGCTGGGCGACGCGCCGGCTGCTGGCCCGGGACCAGGCGGGGGAGCGGAAGACGGCCCGGGCCGCCCGGCTGCTGTCCCGCCTGCCGGGCGTGCGCGCCGAGTCGGACACCCACGAGAAGGCGGTGCGGTTCGTGCGCACGCTGGTCGAGGCGGGCGGGACGGAGACGGTGAACCGGATCTGGACGGACCGCTCCCTGGTGCCGACCCGCCGCGAGCTCACCTCCCCCGCCCGCTGGCTGGCCCGTACGGGGCTGGGGCCCGCGGAGGGCGGTCCCCCGGAGGGGTGAGGGGCCCGGGTCGGCGGCGGTCGCGCAGCAGGTGCGCGAGCCCGTCGGCGAGGCCGCCGCGCCAACAGGCGTAGTCGTGCCCGCCGTTGAACTCGCGGTATTCGAGGTCGTAGCCGCGCGCCGTGAGGACGTCGCGCAGGTGGCGGCTCTGGGCGAGGAGCAGCCATTCCTGGAGCCCCACCTCGACGTAGAAGCGCGCCGCGCGGCGCTCCTCGGTGGCGAAGCGGCGGGTGAGCCACTCGCTGCCGGCGTCGAACTCGGTCTCGTCCGGCCACCAGAACGAGCCGGACTGGGCGAGCGCGTTGCCGAAGCGCTCCGGGCGCCGGTAGGCGGCGAAGGCGGCGGTGAGGCCGCCCGCGCTCTGGCCGGCGACGACGGTGGCCGCCGGGTCCGTGGTGGTGCCGAACTCGCGGGCGGCCCAGGGGAGGAGCCGGTCGGCGAGGAAGTCGACGAAGGCCGGGTTGCAGCTGAGGTCGACCGCGCGCTCGGGGCCCATGGTGTGCACGAGCAGCGCGACCGTCGGGGGGAGGGCGCCGTCGGCCGCCAGGTTGTCGAGGGTGTCGCCGACGGACAGCACCTCGCCCCACATCTCGCCGTCGAGCAGCACCGCCACCGCGTACGGCGCGGCGGGCCCGTCGGCGCTCCAGCCGGCCGGGAGGTGGACGTCCACCCGGCGCCCGTCGAGCGCACGGGCCGTCGTCCGCCCGCGCGGCACGCCGTCGCGCCGGGCCGCGTACGGCTGGGCGGGCGCCTCGGGGAGGCTGAGGACGGTGGCGGGCCGCCGGCCGTCCCGGGCGGGGAGCAGGGGGCCGCCGTGCGGGTCGGGCCGGGCGTCGTCGAGGACGCGCATCCAGTCGGCGCGCGCGGTGCCGGGGGGCGCGCCGTGGAACGGGTACACCTGGTAGGACGCGCGATGGTCGGCCCGCAGGCGGTAGGTGATCTCCCAACGCCCTCTCCCCGTCGGTTTCATGAGGTGCGGGGTGAGGTCGCCGGCGTGCCGGTCCCGGTCCGTGACGGTGTGGACGAGCGCGAGCACGCCGTCGCAGTCCGGGCCGTCGTACGTGAACGTCACCTGCCGGTAGGCCGGATCGTCCGGATCGGGCTCGATGCGCGGGCCCGTCTGCTGCTCCATGGTCCAACTCCCCTTCCGTTCAAGCGAATCAGTCGTCACACCGCGCTTGCTTTCACGCGGTGCTCGCTCCAAAACCCTGCTCGCCGTCACACCGCGCCGCCCCTGCGCCCGAGCAGCACCCAGAGCAGGAACGGCCCGCCGAGCACCGTCGTCACGATGCCGACCGGGATCTCGACACCGCCGATCAGCACCCGCCCGAGCGTGTCCGCGAGCACGACGAGCAGGGCGCCCGCGAGTGCCGAGCCCAGCACCGGGACCCGGGCCGGCCCCGCGAGCCGTCCGGCCAGCACGGGCGCGGCGAGGGCGACGAAGCCGACCGGCCCGCACACCCCGACCGCGAGGCCGGCCAGCGCGACGGCCAGCAGCAGGCACACCAGCCGGACGCGCCCCGGCTCGACCCCGAGCGAGGCGGCGACGTCGTCGTCGAAGCGCAGTACGGCCAGCCGCCGGGCCATCGCGAGCGCGACCGGCACCAGGACCGCGAGCCCGGCGAGGACGGGCGCGGCGACGTCGTAGTCGCGCCCGTTGAGGCTGCCGGAGGTCCATACGTACAGCGAGCCCGCCGAGTTGAGCGAGCGGCGGGCGAGCGCGACCTGGACGACGGCCGAGGCGAGCGCCGACATCGCGAGGCCGACGACCAGGACCCGGTAGCCGCGCGCGCCCAGCCCGCCGGAGACGAAGGTGACGGCGAGGACGGCGGCGAGCGCGCCGAGCGGTCCGGCCCACCAGGCGCCGAAGGTGCCGGAGACGGTCGCGCTGACGAGCACGGCGGCCGTGGCGCCGTCGTTGACGCCGAGCAGTTCGGGGGTGGCGAGGCGGTTGCGGGCGAGGGTCTGAGTGAGGCAGCCGGCCAGGCCGAGGGCGGCGCCGGCGGCGAGTCCGGCGACGATCCGGCCGAGCCGGAAGCGCTGGACGAGCAGGACGTCGAGCCGGTCGCCGTAGCCGAACACGGCCTCGAACGTCCGGCCGAGGCCGAGTCCGCCCTGTCCGGCGTGCGCGGAGACGACGACGGCGGCGAGCAGGGCGGCGGCGAGCCCGAGCGCGGCGAGCAG
This sequence comes from Kitasatospora sp. NPDC059408, assembly GCF_042751525.1. Taxonomy (NCBI): domain Bacteria; kingdom Bacillati; phylum Actinomycetota; class Actinomycetes; order Kitasatosporales; family Streptomycetaceae; genus Kitasatospora; species Kitasatospora sp. NPDC059408. Next base: position 28,459 of record NZ_JBHYWI010000029.1, on the reverse strand, counting down.
CGCGCGGCGGGGGAGGAGCAGCGACCACGCGCCGCGACGCAGGACCAAATCCGGTTTCCCGGGCGGCAGTTCCCGGCCGGGTGGGGAGGTCGTGGCGGTCTCGGTGACGGCGAGCGCGGCCGTACGGCGCGAGCGGACGATGGCGATCAGGGCCGGCGCGCCGATCAGGGCGACGACCACCGACACGGGCGCCTCGAACGGCCGGGCCACCACGCGGGCGAGGACGTCCGCGCCGGTCAGCACGGCGGCGCCGAACAAGCCTGCAAGCATGGTCAGGTGGCCGACCCTCGGCCCGGCGGCGGCGCGGGCCAGGAACCCGGCGAGGAGGCCGAGGAAGGAGACCGGACCGGCGAGCGCGACCGCCGAGGCGGTGAGCAGCGTGACGGCGAGCGCGACCGCCGCCCGGGTGGCGCCGGGCCGGTGGCCGAGGCCGCGGGCGAGGTCGTCGCCGAGGGCGAGCGCGGTGAGCGGGCGGGTGGCGAGCGCGGCGACCGCGAAGCCGAGGGCGAGCACCGGAGCGATCCGGCCGAGCGTCGACCAGCCCTCCGTCCCGGCCAGCGAGCCGAGCACCCACACGCGGTAACGGTCGTAGGCCTCCGGCGAGTTGACGATCAGGATGCCGGTGAGCCCGCCGAAGGTCGCGCCGACCGCCGATCCGCCGAGGACCAGCCGCATCGGCGAACCGCCGCCCCGGGCGCCCGCGATCAGCAGTACCAGCACGCCGGACACCAGGGCCCCGCCGAACGCGAACGCGAGGTAGCCGTACGAGCTCTGGACGCCGAGCACGGCGATGCCGAGCACGACCCCGAGGGAGGCGCCCGCGTTGACGCCGAGCAGGCCGGTCTCGGCGAGCGGGTTGCGCGTGACGGACTGCAGCTGCGCGCCCGCGACCCCGAGGGCGGCGCCGACCAGCAGCGCGGCGAGCGTGCGCGGCAGGCGCAGATCGCCGACGACGAGGGCGAGTCGGCCGTCCGCGCGGGCGCCGTCACGGTCCAGCAGGTAGGCGAGCACGCGCTCCGGGCCGACCTCGCCCGCGCCGACGGACAGCGAGAGGGCGGCGAGCGCCAGCAGCGCCGCGAGCACCCCGGCGGCGACCGGCCAGGTCCGGCGGTGGCCCTCGCCCGCCGGCGCCCCGGCGGGCCCGGAGGGCTCGGGGGATGCGGGGGAGCTGCGCGGGCCGGTCCGGGGTGCTTCGTGGACGCCCACTTGCGACAATGTCATAAGGTAAGGCTAACCTAAGGTCGAAAGCGGTCCGTCCTGGCGCCCCCGTCGCGCCGATCCGGCGGAGCCCGCCGAACTCCCGTACCACCGCTGCCCGGAGGCACCCATGCCGTACGCCCAGAGCCCGCTCCGTCCCGCCCGCCACCGCGCGGCCCGGGTGCTGGCCGTCACCGGGGCCGCCGCCCTCCTCCTCGCCGGGTGCGGTTCGTCGGGCTCGTCGGGCTCCTCCGCCAAGGCGGCCGACGCGCCGCAGTCGTCCGGGGGCAAGCGGACCGTCAAGGACGCCACGGGCAAGGCCGTCGAGGTCCCCGCCGCCCCCCAGCGGATCGTCACCCTCACCCAGGAGGACCTCGACGCGGTGCTCGCCCTCGGCGTGCGGCCGGTCGGCATCACCAACGGCCAGGGCCTGGACGCGCCGCCCGCCTACCTCAAGGGCAAGGTCGAGGGCGTCCCGGTGGTCGGCAACCTGCTCCAGCCGGTCATGGACAAGGTGATCGCCGCCAAGCCCGACCTCATCCTGGCCGGCGACATGCAGGACGAGCAGGTGCTCAAGCAGCTGCGCGAGATCACCCCGGCCACGCTCGTCACCATGGCGCCCACCGACGACTGGAAGCTCGCCCTGCGCGGCATCGGAAACGCCGTCAACAAGCTCGACCAGGCCGACAGGGTCATCGGCGACTACGACGCCAAGGCCAAGCAGGCGGGCGAGGGCCTCGGCCCCGGCAAGGGCGCGGCCGTCTCGATCGTCCGCTGGAACCCCACCGGGCCCAGCTGGATGGAGAAGAAGCAGTTCGCGAGCGGCGTCGCCCTCGACATGGGCCTCACCCGCCCCAAGTCCCAGGACAGGGACGGCAACGCGCACGGCCCGGCGCTCAGCCTGGAGAAGCTCGACGAGATCGACGGCGACTGGCTGTTCCTCTCCACCCTCACCGACGACGGCAAGTCCGCCCTCAAGGACGTCCAGTCCAAGCCCGCCTACCGGGAGTTGGGCGCCGTGAAGAACAACCATGCCGTCACGGTGGACGGTTCGGTCTGGTCCACCCGCGGCGGCCCGCTCGCGGCCGGCGTCGTCATCGAGGACATCACCAAGGCCCTGACCGCCTCCTGAACCGCACGCCCATCAACCATATGGAGACACCGTGGAGTTGACCGTCCAGGGCCTCACCGCCGGCTACGGCCCCGGGCGCCCCGTGCTCGACGGCGTCGACCTCGCCGTGCCGGCCGGCCGGGTCGTCGCCGTCGTCGGCCCCAACGGCTGCGGCAAGTCCACGCTGCTGCGGGCCGTCGCCCGGCTGCACCGGCCCGACGCCGGGCGGGTCCTGGTCGGCGGCGAGGACGTGTGGCGGCTGCGCCCGCGCCGGGCGGCGCACCGCGTCGCGCTGCTCCCGCAGAGCCCGCAGGCGCCCGAGGCGGTCACCGTCGCCGGCCTGGTGCGCTACGGCCGCCACCCGCACCAGGGCCTGTTCCGCCAGTGGTCCGCCGAGGACGAGCGGCGCACCGTCCACGCCCTGCGCGCCACCGGCGTCGAGGCGCTCGCCGACCGCCGCCTCGACCGCCTCTCCGGCGGCCAGCGCCAGCGCTGCTGGCTCGCCATGGTGCTGGCTCAGGACGCCCCCGTCGTCCTGCTCGACGAGCCGACCAGCGCCCTCGACCTCGGCCACGCCGTCGAGGTGCTGGAACTCGTCCGCGAGGTCGCGGCCGGCGGGCGCACCGTCGTCATGGTCCTGCACGACCTCGCGGCGGCGGCCCGCTACGCCGACCTGCTCGTCGCCCTGCGCGACGGCGCCGTCGTCGCCGGCGGCCCGCCCCGCGAGGTGGTCGACCCGGACCTCGTGCGCGCCCTGTACGACGTCGACACCGACGTCCTCCCCGCCCCGGCCGACGGCGCCCCGGTCATCGTCCCGCGCCCGCGCCCGCGCACCCGCTGACGGGCCGCCGCGATTTCTCCGGGGGTGCCGGCCAGGATCGTTCACTCGTTCGAGGGGTTTGGTTTCCGCAGGTCGTGGAGCCGGGACCCTGGGCGTCGCGTTGTCAGTGGGCCTCGCTACGTTCCTCCCATCGCTGACCGACAGGTGGGAGGAGAACGGCCGTGGCATGGGTGGAGACGAGTGCGGGCGGGTACCGCGTCGCGCTCGACGGGGACGGTACGGTGCTGTGCCGGAACGCGGCGGGGCGGCAGCTGAAGGCCGTGCCGCCGAAGCTCGGCGACGATCCGGTGGTCACCCAGCTGAGGCAGCTCGCCGAGTGGCTGGGGGCGCACGAGCGGCGCTGCCTGGAGGACGTCGAGCGGTGGATGGTGCGCTCGCTGCCCGTGCCCGCGGCCGTGGTCACCGCGGTGTGGGCGGACGAGGCCTGGCGCGGCGTCCTGCGGGACCTGGTCGTCACCGGGGCCGACGGCGAGGTCGCCGGGTTCCTGCGCGACGCCGACGCCGAGCGCGGGCTCGGGCTGGTCGACCCGGACGGCGACACCGTGCGCCTGGCCGACGGCGAGATCCGGATACCCCACCCCGTCCTCCTCGCGGACCTCGACGACCTGCGCGAGTTCGCCGTCGAACTCGGCGTCTCGCAGCGGGTCCAGCAGCTCTACCGCGAGGTCTGGCACCGGCCGGCGGAGGTGCCGGCGGGCACCGAGGTCACCACGTACGCGGGCGGGCGCTACAAGGAGCTGCGCGAGCTCGTCGGGCGCTGCGCCCGGCTCGGCTACCGGGTGCGCGGCGGCAGCGCCGTCGTGCCGGTGGTCGAGGACGGCCGCACGGTCGAGGCCCGGCTGTGGGTCGGCGACTACTACGACTACGACGAGTGCGAGACGGGCCCGCTCAGCTGGGCGGGGCCGGACGGCCGGGCGCTGCCGCTGGCGCAGGTCGGTCCGGTGGCGTGGTCCGAGGGCATGCGGATGGCCGCCGCGCTGTACGCCGGCCGCACGATCGAAGGGGAGGAAGCGGCATGACCGCCACCAGCCTGAACGGCACCACCGCCAACGGCACCGGCCCGGACGGCACCGGCCAGAGCGCCCTGCCGGACGTCGGCCGGCACGAGCGGCTGCTCGACGCCGGCGCCGTCCTCCCGGCCGGCACCGTGCCCGGCGCCGGCCGCTCCGACAGCGCCGCGGACGTGCTGACCGCCCGCACCTACGCCCACCCCGCGCTCGACGGCCGCCGGATCGTCCGGCTGGTGCCCGGCGCGCTCGGCCCCGCCGAGGACCTGGCCGTCGACTTCCTCGGCCTCGCGCCGCAGGCCGAGCCCGCCGAGGTCGGCCAGGTGCGCCAGGAGGCGCTCGGCTTCCCGGCGTGGGCGCTGGTCCACGACCCGGCCAACGGGCATCACGCGCTGGCCCTGGTCAAGGAGCTGGAGCGGCTGGCCCGCCAGGCCAAGTCCAAGCCCGGCGCCGCCAAGGACGGCTTCGACGCGCTCGCCGCGCGCCTGGGCCGCGCCGTGCCGCACTTCCTGCCCACCTTCTGCGAGGAGGTCGGCCGGATCTTCCTCGGGGTCGGCAACCAGACCTACGCCGCGAGCTGGTTCGGCAAGGCCCGCGAGGCCGAGCGCACGCACGGCCTGGAGGTGGACGAGGAGCGGCTGCGTGCCGTCTTCCTGGAGTTCGCCCTGGCCGGCGCGCTCACCGTCAAGTCCCTGCGGCAGTACGTGAAGTCGCTCGGCGCCCGGCTCGACGCGGCGACGGCCTGGCAGCGCTTCCGCCAGCTGTGCACCGAGCGCGCCGCCGCCGGCATGGCCCCCTACGCGGGGGTGGCCGAGGACGCCCGCGCCCTCGTCAAGGCCGCCGGACTGGACCGGGAGGAGCACGAACAGTCCCTGCTCGCCGAGCTGTTGGCGGCACCGGCGGCCAACCGGGCACCCGTCGCGTTCTGGAAGTCCTGGCACGGCGCCCTCGTCGCCCTCGGCAGGCGCGACGAGGCGGTGCGGGTCCGCCTGCTGGAGCTGATGCCCACGGCGGGCGCCAACTCCGGCGTCGCCGAGCACGACGCCGCCTGGCTGGCCGTGCTCGCCGAGACGGGCGCCGAGGGCCTGCTCACCGGTCCGCGCCCCGAGCACACCCCGGGCGCGCAGGGCGCGCAGGGCGCCGAGGACACCGCGCCCGCCGCCTGGCTCCGCCGCTGGACGGACCACATCGGCCGCGGCTGGGGCTCCCGGCCCACCTGCGCCGCCACGGTGGCGCTCGCGGGCCGGATGGCCGAGCGGCTGCGCGCCGACGGCACCCCGGTCGACCTCTTCACCGGGATCCGCCGCAGCACCACCCAACTCGACCTGCTGGAGCGGCTGCTGGCCGACGGCGTGCCCGTCGCCGACCCGCCGGCCGGCCTCGGCCTCGACCTCACCGGCTGGGCCCGCCACAGCGGCTCCACCGGCCCCGACCTGGCCGCCGTCGCCGCCGACCCCCGCTTCCGGGGCGTGCTGCGCGCGGCGACGCCCTCGGCGTGGGAGACGGCCGTGCAGCAGAAGCTGCCCGCGCTGCCGCTGCTGCGCGAGCTGTTCGCCGAGTGGGCGGACGAACGCGCCGCCGAGGTGGCGGCCGCCCGCGGCCTGGCCGGCGCCGCCGACCTCGTGCGCTCGCTCTCGCCGTACCGCTCGGTGCTCCGGTCGATCTCCCCCGCCGCCGCCGAGCGGATCGCGGCCCTCGACGTCGCCGGGCTGCTCGCCCGCGCGCTCGGCGCCGGCATCCTGGACGAACTCGGCTGGCCCGCCCTGGAGGAGGCGCTCGACAAGCTCGCCGACCCGCCCAAGTCCCCCGGCACCACCTCCGATCCCGTCGGCAGCCAGGACGACGACCTGGGGAAGACGCCCGGCGGCCGCACCCTGCAGGGCCTGATCGTCGAGGACGCCTGGCCGCACCTGATCCTCGCCCGCCTGGACCGCGCCGTCGTCGTCGGCCCGCAGGGGATTGTGCTGGAACACACCCTGCGCCTGCCCAAGCTCGAACAATGGAGCCGCCCGCGGCTGCGCTTCGTCGACGGCGAACTCCTCGTCGTCTGGCACGAGAAGGGCAAGCAGCGGGCCTACTGGTCCGGCCGCCCGGCCGAGACCTTCGAACTCGGCGGCGAGACCATCGCCCGGTACTACTACGGCGACCGGCACCCCGAAGCCCCGTCCCTCCCGCTGCCCGGCGGCGGCCGGACCACCGGCGAGCGCCCGCTGCACACGGGCGACACCCGGATGCCCGCCGAGCACCCCGTCCTCGGCGACGGCACCGGCCACTGGACGCTGCGGCACGGCCCGACGGGCCGGGCGCTGCACGAGTTCGACCCGGCGACCGGCACCCTCGGCCGCGCCGCCGAACCGCCCGTGATCGCCGCCTCGGCCGCCGCGGGCACGCTCGACCTCGACCGTACGCGGCTGCTGCCGCTCCAGCCCGGCCTGGAGCACACGCCCTTCGGCACCGACGGCACAGTGCTGGGCAGCTGGGTGCGCGTCGACACCGGGCGCACCGTCACCACCGTCAGCGCCGACGGCCGCACGATCGTCATGCCCCTGAACGGGGCCCACCCGGACATCGTCCCCGTCGGCCGGCTCACCCTGCCGGGCACGGCCGCCGCACCGGGAGAGAGCACCCCGACGGGCCCGGTCGTCACCAGGTCGATCCGCGACCACCTCGCCCTCGCCCTGCCCGACCTCGGCACCGACGGCGGCGGCACCGCCGACCACGCCCGCACGGTCGACCTGATGCCCTGCCGCCCCGGCGACCTCCAGGCCGTCGGCACCGGACTCGTCCCGCCGCTCGACCACTGGCACGCGCTGCGCCCCCGCGACGAGGCCGGCTCGCAGGTGCTGCGCGCCGTCACCCCCGAGCAGGCCGCCGCGCTGATCGACATCGCCTGGCCCGCCGACGTCGAACCGGTGCCCGAGAACGAGCAGCGCTGGCTCACCGTCCAGGGCGTGCGCCGCAAACTCACGCACCGCCGGGGCGCCCGCCGCAGGCTGCCCGTCCGGGCCGTCGGCGCAGCCCTCCCCGGCATCACCGACCCGCGGCTGCTCGCCGGCGTCACCGGACTCGCCCGGATCGCCGCCGAACTCCTCAACGGCGTCGGCCGGTTCGTCGAACAGCCCGAGGCCGAGGCTCGACCCACCGCCGCCACCGCCACCGCCGCCGCACCCCCCGAGCACCGGCCCGACCACGGCCGCGACGCCGAACTCCAGGCCGCCGTCAGCGGCTGGGTGCCCGACGTCGACCGCTACGGCTCCTCGTGGGGCGCCCCCGGCACCTGGAAGGTGCTGAACAACCTGCGCACCGTCACCGCGGTCCTCGCCGACCCACCCCCGGCCACCGCCGAGGGCTGGAGCAGCCCGGCCTCCGTCGACCTCAAGGGCGGCGACATCCACCACGCGTGGCTGCCCCTGCTCGGCCGGCTCCACCTCCTGGTCCAGGCCGCGGCCTCCCCGCTCACCGAGCCCGCCCACCGCTCCACCCTCGTGCTCCTGCTCGGCGAGCTCACCCGGGGCCTGCTCGCCGACCGCGGCGCCACCGTGCGCCAGATCGCCCTCAGCGAGCCCACCGAGCGCACCACCACCGGCCGGCCCACCGCCCACCGCCAGGGCCAGGTGCTGCGCCACGGCGACCGCACCGTCGTCATCCTCGGCCACCGCAACACCCGCGGCGACCACGCGTACTGGCTGGCCGTCGACCACGACCCGAGCGGCGAGTTCGGCCCGGTCGACCACTTCACCACCATCGCGGAGCGCAACACCGAGGAGCGGCTCGACGCCGCCTGGATCGCCACGTTCCTGCGGGTCCTCGCCCTGCACGGGCCCGTCCCCGCCGACCGGGCGCGGGCCACGGCCTTCGGCGAGCTCACCGGCATCGGCACGGCCCGGGCCGCCCTGGTCCTCGCCGCAGCGCCCGCCCTCTTCCAGTGGCACGGCCCGGTGCTGCCCGCCGACCGGCTCCCGGAGTTCGGCCTCAAGGCCGCCGAGGCCACCGCCGCCCGTGACTGGCTGCGCCGGCGCCAGCGCACCGGACTCGACGAGGTCTGGGCCGCGCTGCTGCCCGCCGACCCCGACACCCTCCGGAGCGACGGCCCCGACCTCACCGCCGGAGCCGAGGCCTGGATCCGGCACTTCGGACGGCTCGTCACCCTCCCCGACGACGCCCAGGCCACCGTCACCGGCGTCGACGTCGACCACGTCGAGGCCGTCCTCAACCCCGACCGGACGCCCTGGCTGAGCCGCACCACCACCTTCCGCCTCACCACCACCCCCGACGGGTCGTCGAAGCAGATGGTCGCGGCCGACGCCTCCGCCGTCCCCGGCTTCGGAATGCTGCGCGGGGCCATCGACGCCCTCCGCTGGCTCGTCTACCACCTGCCCGCCGACAGCCCGCTGCGCCCGCTGCTGCCGCGCACCGCCACCGCCCTGCGTGAACGCCTCGCGGACCCGGAGCTCCTGTTCGACTTCAACCTCTTCCAGACCGCCAAGGGCCAGTCGCTGGCCGTGATCCTGCGCTCCCACTTCGGCCTGCCCCCCGAGGGCGGCGCCGACCCCGACGGGCTGGTCCGCTGCGGCCGGGCCCTCGTCCTCGCCCCCAGCGGCGGCACCATGGAGCGGGTCCTGCTGCGCCCCGCCGGGCTCACCGGCGCCGACGACCAGGTGCTCGAACTGCTGGAGGGACTGGGCGCGGGCTACGGGCTCGCGAGCGAGCTCGCCGCCATCGCGGCCGTCCTCGGCGGCGAACCGGAGAACCTGGCCGCCCCCACGGAGCCGGCCGGCTCCGCCGAGGGCGACGCGCGGTGGCTGCACAACCCGCAGTTCTCCGTCCCCGCCCTCGTCACCGAGGCGGCCCGCACCCACGGCCTCGGCGAGGACGCCGCCGCGCTCTACCTCCAGCTCCTCGCCCTGCCCGACCCCACCGACCGCAACGCCGCCCGCTGGACGGGCTGGAAGCCCGCCCGGCTCAAGCGCGCCCGCGCCGAACTCGCCGCCACCGGCCTCGTCATGGAGGCCAAGCGGGCCCGCGCCGGCCGCACGCTCTTCCTGCCCTGCGGCTGGCAGGAGGCCAAGGCGCCCGCCCTGCCCGCCGAGACCTGGAAGGCCGGCTTCTACGAGCTGGCCACCCACCGTCCCGCGCTGCCGCACCAGCCCGTCCCGGAGCTGTTCGCCCGCGCCTGGCAGCGGACCGTCGACGGCGACGCCCCCGGATACGAACAGCTCCAGACCGCGAAGCGCAGGAAGGCCCTCCGATGACCGCCCCCACCACGACCCCCACCGGCACGACCCCGGCCGACGCGCCCGCCCGGCAGATCACGCCGCCCGAGGAGAAGTACGCCGCCGAACTCGAGTTCCTCGCCGCGCACGACTCCGGCCCGCGCCCGCCCGGCTGGCGGCTGACCCCGCGCGCCGTCGTCACCTTCGTCCTCGGCAGCGACGGCGAGAAGCTCAAGGCGGGCCGCAAGGGCCTCGTCATCGAGCGGAAGTTCGTCGGCGAGCGGGCACTGGTCGAGCGCTGCGTCGTCACCCTCGCCGGCGAGCGCGGCCTGCTGCTCGTCGGCGAGCCCGGCACCGCCAAGTCGATGCTCTCCGAACTGCTCGCCGCCGCCGTGTGCGGCACCAGCGCGCTCACCGTCCAGGGCACCGCCGGCACCACCGAGGACCAGCTCAAGTACGGCTGGAACTACGCCCTCCTGCTCGCCAAGGGCCCCAGCCGGGAGGCCCTCGTGCCGTCCCCGGTCCTCACCGCGATGACGGCCGGCGCCGTCGCCCGGGTCGAGGAGGTCACCCGCTGCCTGCCGGAGGTGCAGGACGCCCTGGTCTCGCTGCTCTCCGAACGGCGCGTCGCCGTCCCCGAGCTGGCGGGCACCCCGGACGCCCAGCTGCACGCCGCCCCCGGCTTCACCCTGATCGCCACCGCCAACCTGCGGGACAAGGGCGTCAGCGAGATGTCCGCGGCCCTCAAGCGGCGGTTCAACTTCGAGACGGTGGGCCCGATCGCGAGCCTCGCCGCCGAGGTCGACCTGGTCCGCCGCCAGTCCACCGCCGCCGTCGCCAGCGCGGGCGCGCCGTTCACGGTGGACGACGCCGTCCTCGAAGCGCTGGTCACCGCCTTCCGGGACCTGCGCACCGGCCGCTCCACCGAGGGCTGGGACGTCGAGCGCCCGTCCACGGTGATGAGCACCGCCGAGGCCGTCTCGGTCGCCACCGCCCTCGGCGTCACCGCCGCCTACCTGCCCGACGGCGGCGACCTGCTCGGCCGCCTGCCCGGCCAGCTGATCGGCGTCGTGCGCAAGGACGACCCGGCCGACGCCGGCCGGCTGCTCGGCTACTGGGACGGCCCGGTCCGGCGCCGCGCCGAACAGGGCGCCGCCACCTGGCGCACCCTGTGGGACCTGCGCCCGGCCCTGGAGGCGTGAGGTCATGAGCAGCGCGGTGATGCCCGAAATCCCGACCGGTGCCGCCGGGTCCGACGGCTCCCGGCAGGCCGTCGAGGAGGCGGCGGCCCGCCTGGCCGCCGCCGGCACCGAACGGCCCGGGCCGTACCTGATCGGCGTGCGCCACCACGCGCCGTCCCTCAGCGCGGTCGTCCCCGCGCTGCTCGACGCCGCCCGGCCCGAGGCGGTGCTGGTCGAACTCCCCGCCGAGTTCCAGCCCTGGCTCGGCCACCTGGCGGACGAGGCCACCGAGGCCCCGGTCGCCCTCGCGGCGGCCCCCGCCGACCTTTCCACCGAGAGCGCTGACGGGCCGGCCTTCTACCCGTTCGCCGACTTCTCCCCGGAGCTCGCCGCCCTGCGCTGGGCCCGGCGCAACGGCGTCGAGGCCCTCGCCTGCGACCTGCCGCTCGCCCACCGGGGCGCCGGGCAGCGGTCCGCGGGCGGCCCGGCCGCCGGCCCGTCCGTCACCGACGCCCTGCGCCGGCGGCTCACCGGCCGCGAGGGCGACGAGGACCTCTGGGACCGCCTCGTCGAGACCGCCGCCCCCGGCTCCGCCCCGGAGGCGGTCCGCCGGGCCGCGCTGCTGGTCGGCTGGGCCATGCGCCGCGACGCCGAGACCGGCCCCGGCGTCGACCCGTACGACCTCCGGCGCGAGGCCTGGATGCGCGCCCGGATCGCGGCCGCCTCGGCCGGCGGGCGGCGCGTCGCCGCCGTGATCGGCGCCTTCCACGCACCGGCGCTGCTCGAAGGGCCGCACGCCGACGAAACGCACGCCGACCAGTCGTACGCCCACGGGCCGTACACGGACGGGCCGCACGCCGACGACGAACCGCCGGGCGCGGAGGCGCCCGCCCACGTCGTCTCCCTCATCCCCTACACCTACCCGCTCCTGGACGCCCGCTCCGGCTACCCGGCCGGCATCCGCGACCCCGAGTGGCAGCACACCGTCCTCGACGCGGCCGGCGACCCGGACCGCCTCGCCGCCGCCCTCACCACCACCGCCGTCCGCATCACCGAGGCCCTGCGCACCCAGGACCACCCCTCCGGCCCCGCCGACGCCCGCGAGATCGTCCGCCTCACCGGCGACCTCGCCCGCCTTCGCGGCCTCGCCGCCCCCGGCCGCGGCGAACTCGTCGAAGCCGTCCAGACCGTCCTCGCCCAGGGGGAACCCCTCGGCCGCGGCCGGGCCGTCGCCCGCGCCCTCGAACGCGTCCTCGTCGGCAGCCGCACCGGCCGCGCCACCCCCGCAGCACCCCGTAGTGGCCTCGGCCCCGCCGTCGAAGCCCTCACCGGGACGCTCGGCCTGCCCGGCCCCGCCGAACCGGGCCCGCGCGAACTGCGCCTCGACCCGCTGCGCAGCGCCCTCGACCGCCGCCGCGAGACCCTGCTGAACCGCCTCTCCACCTGCGGCGTCCCCTACGGCGACCGGGTCGACTCGACGGGCCCGGGCGGCACCGAAACCCTCGGCACCCGCTGGCGCCTGCACTGGACCCCGGCCACCGCCGCGATGCTCACCGTCGCCGGCACCCGCGGCGTCACCCCCGCCCAGGCCGCCGAAGGCACCCTGCGCGACCGCCTCCGCCGCGAGCAGCAGGCCGACGGCCCCACCGCGCGCGACGTCATCCAGGGCCTCGCCGACGCCGCGGCCTGCGACCTCCCCGCCCTCACCCGCACCCGCCTCAGCCAACTCGCCACCACCCTCCCCGCCGCCGGCACCCTCCCCGACCTCCTCGAAGCCCTCACCACCCTGGACCGCCTGTCCGCCGGCCACTTCCCCGTGACCCTGACCCGACCCGCGCCCGAACAGGAGCCGGCAGACGGCGCCGCGCAGGGCACTGCGCCCCCGGCCACCGTCACGGCGCCGGGCGCGCAGCCGGAGCCGGCGGGGGAGTCGGCCCCGGGCGTCGTGTGCGGCGCGCCCGTGCCGGGTGGCGCCCACGCCGGCTCCGGGCCTGCACCGGACACCACGTCCCTGGCCGCCCCCACCCAGGCCCACCCCCGAGCGGCGCTTCCCGACGCCCCCGCCACCGACCCCGCCACCGATCCCACCGCCGGCCCCGACGTCCTTCTGCCCCAGGGAGGTTCTGCGCTGTCGGACCGTCACCACTTCACGCCGTCCCCCGGAAGTGCCATCCCCCTGCCGCACGGCGCCGCCCCGGAGGCGGCCGCCCCCTCCCACCTCCATGCCTCGCCGGCCGCCGTCAGCGACCTCCTGATCGCCGCTGCCGTGCGGCAGTTGGAGGGCCTGAGCGGGTCCGACGATCCTGCGGACGCGCGGGCCCTGGTGGAGCTGGCGCGGCGGGCGGATCTCGACGGCGGGGTCCGGCTCGGGTACGTGCTGCGCGAACTCGCTGCCGGTGGAAGCCCGTTGGTGCGTGGTGCCGCCGGGGCCGTCCGCGTCCTGCTCGGGCAGGACCCGGCCGCCGAGCTCGGTGGCCGGGCCGCGTCGTGGGTCGACGGCGCGACCGTGCCGGAGGCGCGCCATGCCCTCGCCCGGTCACTGGTCGGGCTGTTGACGGCCGCCGAGGGGCTGTTCGCAGCCGCGCCCGAGGCACTCGAACCCGTCCTGGAACGAGTCGTCTCCCTGCCCGACGAGGCCTTCCTCGACCGCCTGCCCGCCCTGCGCGGAGGTTTCGACACGCTCAGCCCGGCCGCCCGTGACCGACTGCTGGCGCTGGTCGAGGAGCGCCTCGGCACGCGGCTCGTCGACCTGCCCGACGCCGTGCCGCCCGCCGTCCTGGCGACGTGGGCCAGGGCCGACCTCGCCGCCCGCGGCGTGCTCGGCGAACTCGGACTGCTCCCGGCACCGCCCACCGCACCCGCCCGCACCCCGGAGCCCCTGCCCGCCCTCCCCGAAACCGGCCACGGCCTCGCCCCCGCCGAGCGCTGGCGTCTGCTCCTCGGCCGCCCCGGCGGCTCCGGCCGGGGCGCCCGCGCCGCCCGACTCGCCACCGCCCTCGACGAGTTGTACGGCACCGGCCGGGGCGAGGGCTCCGGCCCCGGCCTCGACGGCAGGGGCCGCCGGGGCGGCCGCGAGGCCCCCTACCCGGGGGTCCGCGAGTGGGCCGAGGAACTGTCGGCGCTGTTCGGGCCCGGGATCCGCGAGGAGGTCCTGGCGGCGGCCGTCGCCCAGGGCCGTACGGACGCCCTGGAGGCGATCGACCCGGGCGCCGCCCGCCCGTCCGTCGAGCTGCTGCGCACCGTCCTGGAGCACGCGGGCGGTCTGCCGGAGGCGCGGGTGGCCGGGCTGCGCCCGCTGGTGCGGCGCCTGGTGGAGGAGCTCACCCGTGAGCTGGCGACCCGGCTGCGCCCGGCGCTGACCGGCATCAGCCTGCCGCGCCCGAGCCGTCGCCCGGGCGGCGGGCTGGACCTCGACCGCACGATCCGCGCGAACCTCGCCACCGCCCGCCCCGCCCCGGACGGCGGCACCGTGATCGTGCCGGAGCGCCCGGTGTTCCGGACGCGGGCGCGGAAGTCGGCGGACTGGCGGCTGATCCTCGTGGTGGACGTCTCCGGCTCGATGGAGGCGTCGACGGTCTGGGCGGCGCTCACCGCCTCGATCCTGGCCGGGGTGCCGTCGCTGAGCACGCACTTCGTGGCCTTCTCCACCGAGATCGTCGACCTGACCGAGCGGGTGGAGGACCCACTGGGCCTGCTGCTGGAGGTGCGGATCGGCGGCGGCACGGACATCGCGTCCGGCCTGCGCTACGCGCGGGAGCTGGTGACGGTGCCGTCGCGCACGCTGGTCGCCGTGATCAGCGACTTCGAGGAGGGCGGCCCGGTCGGCGCGCTGCTCGCGCAGACCCGGGCGCTGGTGGACTCGGGCGTGCACGTGCTCGGCTGCGCGGCGCTCGACGACACGGGCACGGCCCGGTATTCGACCGCGGTCGCGGGCCGATTGGTCGCGGCCGGCATGCCGGTGGCGGCACTGAGCCCGCTGGAACTGGCCCGCTGGGTGGGGGAGAAGGTGCGATGACGGCAGGGTCGATCGGTTGGCCGCGGGTGCGGCCCGAGGTGGTCGCCGAGGTGGTGGCGGGGCTGAGCGCCCGGCTGCAGAAGCGGCTGGACGGCGCGGCGGCGAAGCTGGCGGAGCGTCCGGTGACGAGCTCCGGCGACGAGTGGCGGGTGGAGGTGGACGAGGAGACGGTGCTCGTCCTGCACGCCCCGGGCGGGGTGCTCGCCGACCCGTCCGGCGTGCACTGCGGCTGCCTGCTCGCCCCGGCGTGCGTGCACCGGGCGGCGGCGGTCACGCTGTGCCCGCTGGCCGACGCCAGGGACGATCCCGAGCCGTCCGAGCCGTCCGGGCCGTCCGAACCCGCCTCACCCTCCGAACCCGCCGCCCTCACCGAACAGGCGGCGGACGACGACGTCCTCGCCCCCGCCGAGCAGGCCGCCGCCCGCCACCTCCACCACGCCGCGTCCGCCGTCCTGGCGGCGGGCGTGAGCGGGGCGGGGGCCGTCGCGCAGGCGGAGCTGCTGCGGGCGGCCCACGGCGCCCGCGCGGCGGGGCTGTACCGCCCGGCCGCGGTGGCGGTCACCGTGGCGACGCGGATCCGCGCGGCCCGCTCCGGCGCGCCGGACCACCGCCTCGCGGACCTCGTCGCCGATCTGCGCGAGCTGCTCACCCTCACCCGCCGCCTCACCGCGGACCCGGCCGCCGGCTCCGCCGCCGGTTCCGTCACCGGTTCCGCCCGCGGCCCGGTCGCGGAGCTGCGCGGCACCGCCCGCCAGGCGTACGGCGACGCGGGCGGGCTGCGGCTGCACGGGCTGTTCGCCGAGCCGGTGCTGACGGCCACGCACGCGGGCGTGCTCAGCTGGGCGGTGGACGCGGGCGGTCGGCTCAGCACCGTCTCCGAGGTGCTGCCGTACGCCGACCCCGACGCGGCGGCCGCACAGGCCGTCGGGGCGGGCAACCGGGCGGTCCGGCTGGGCGACACCTCGCTGAGCCACCGCGAGTTCACGCGCGCCGGGCTGGCCGTCCAGGGCGCCACCAGATCGGCGAGCGGACGGCTCGGGGCCGGCGCCGCCGTGCGCGCCGTCCGGGCGGCGGGCGCCGCGTGGACGGCGGAGCCCGTCGCCGGCCTCTGGGCCGAACCGGTGGCCGCCCAGGTGGAGCGCGCGCTCGCGGCGCAGGCCGTCCCGTACGAGACGCGCCCGGCCGGGAGCGACCTCCTGTTCCTGGACGTCACCCTGCTGGGTCCGACGAGCGACGCTCCCACCGAGCACGCCCCGGCGAAGACGCCCGGGGGAGCACCACGCCTCCTGGCACGCTGCGGCGAGGACGGCCCGGTGGTCGCGCTGCGCGCCGCCCACGACCACCCGGGGCTCGCCCACGGCGCGAACCTGGCCCTGCTCGCCGCCGCCCCCGGCCTGCGGCTGCGGGTGATCGGCCGCCTGGAGCGCGCGGTCCGTCCCGAACTGCGGCTCCTCGCGATCGGCACCGCTGTGGCCGAGGCGTCCACCGACACCCCGGACGCCGGCCCGACCGACACCCCGACGCTCGCCCTCCCCGCCGACCGGGCCGGCCGCGTCAACCTCGGCCTGGAACGCCTCCAGGCCGCCGACGTCCCCGCGACCCCGGGCGTCCCCGCGACCCCGGGCGTCCATGCCCCTCCCCTCGACCCGTCCGCCCACCCGCTGGACCCGCCCGCGCACCTGCTCGGCCGTCGGATCGAGCAGACCGTCACCTCCGGCCGGAGCGCCCTGACCCCGGGCACGAGCACGACCGCAGCCGACGGCGCCCGGCTGCGCGAGGCGGGCCTGACCACCGCCGCCGACCTCCTCGACGCGCTGCGCACCGCCGCGACCGACCACCGCCGCGACGTGTTCGGCCGCGTGCTCCCCGACGACCACAGCACGTTCACCACCGCCTGGCTGGCCGCCGCGCACTACACGGAGGCCCTGGCGACGGCCCTCTGCCAGGCGGCCTGGACCCCACCGGAGGCCCACGCATGATTCCCCGAGCCTGATTCCCCGGGCCTGATTCCCCGGGCCTGAATCCCCGGGCCTGATTCCCCGAGCCGCCCACACCGGGCGCCCCGCGCTCGACACATAAGGCCAGGTAATTGCAGAAACAGGTAACCAGCGTCGGCTGTCATACTGAGCGGACGAGCGACCGAACCGCGCGAGAGGGAGTCGAGCCATGGGGATCCGTGACGACGCCGCCGAGATCCGGGCCGGCGGCTGGCGCACGCTCGCCGCGCTGCACGGGCTGATCGACACGGCGCTGGAGAAGGCGCTCCAGGCGGAGCACCGGCTCTCGGTGGTCGAGTACACGGTGCTGGACGCGCTGTCGCGCCAGGACGGCTGGCACATGCGGATGCAGCAGCTGGCCCGGGCGGCGGCGCTGAGCAGCAGCGCGACCACCCGGCTGGTGGCGCGGCTGGAGGGCCGCGGCCTGCTCAGCCGCTACCTCTGTCCGGACGACCGCCGCGGGATCTACACCGAGCTGACGCCGGAGGGCCGGGAACTGCTCGCCGCCGCCCGCCCGGTGCACGACGCCGCCCTGGAGGCGACGCTGGCCCGGGCGGCGGAGGTACCGGAGCTGGCACCGCTGGTCCGTGCGCTCGCGGCCCTGGAGACGCCCGCTTCCGCCTGAAACGGCACCCCGCCCCGCCCGTCAGTCCCCCGCCCGTCAGTACCCCCGCGCCTCAGCGCCGCCCGGCGAGGGCGTTGCGGTGGACACGGTCGAGCAGGGCGAGCAGGAGCTCCTTGCTGGAGGCCCGTTCCCGCACGTCGCAGAGGACGACCGGCACCTCGGGCCCGAGGTCGAGGGCGTGGCGGACGTCCTCCGGGGTGGCGTCGCGGCGGCCGTGGAAGCAGTTGACGCCGATCGCGAAGGGGATGCCCCGCTGCTCGAAGAAGTCGACGGCGGCGAAGCTGGTTTCGAGCCGGCGGGTGTCGGCGAGGACGATCGCGCCGAGAGCGCCGAGGGCGAGGTCGTCCCACATGAACCAGAAGCGGAACTGCCCGGGCGTGCCGAAGAGGTAGAGCACCAGGTCGTCGCGGACGGTGATGCGGCCGAAGTCCATGGCCACCGTGGTGGTGGACTTGCCCTGGACGCCTTCGAGGCTGTCGACCCCGATGCTGGCGCGGGTCATCCGCTCCTCGGTCTGCAGGGGTTCGATCTCGCTGACCGAGCCGACCATGGTGGTCTTGCCGACGCCGAAGCCGCCGGCGACGAGGATCTTGACCGCGCCCGGCACGAGGCTCTGGGTCGTCAATTCGGTCTCCTGGTAGGGGAGTGGGAGTTGCTGGGTGAGGGGGTGCCCCCGTTGAGAGCCCCCGGGCCC
>NZ_JBHYWI010000029.1:0-10568 GCF_042751525.1 Kitasatospora sp. NPDC059408 | reverse complement strand
CGCCGCGGCCGCGCTGCATCTGCCCCGCCCCGGCCCGGCGTGGGTGGGTCTTATTTGGGGTCCCGGGGTGGGGGTGGGGGTGTGGGGGGGGGGGGGGGCCCGCGGTACCCCCCCCGGCCCCCCCCCTCGATCACGGCCTGGATCAGGGAGATGTCCGGCGCCTCGGCGAGCTGGACCGGGGCGCGGGTGAGGATCAGCCGGGCCTCGGCCAGGTCGTCGAGGAGCACCTTGACCACGCTCACCGGTAGGTCGAGCGTGGCCGCGATCTCGGCCACCGCCAGCGGCCGTTCGCGGCACAGGTCGATGATCGCGGCCGGTTCGGGGGTGAGCCGGCTGGTGTCGGTGCGGGGGTCGGCGGTGACCACGAGGGTGATCAGCGCGAAGCCGTCACGGACCGGGCCGGTGCGCCCGTTGGTGATCGCGTAAGGACGGACCAGGTGGCCTGCGTCCTTGTCGAAGAACCAGGCCTCGTCGGCGTCGGCGGTCACGCACCGCCACCCACGCCGACCTGGCCGGCGTCGCTGCGCGGCGCGGCGGTGAGGTACTGGCCGACCTGCTTGACCAGCATGTTGATCTCGTAGGCCATCAGCCCGGCGTCGACCTGCTCGCTGGTGAGCACGGCCAGACGGGCGCCCTGGCCGGCGGTGGTGACGAACAGGAACAGCTGGTCCATCTCGATCACGGTCTGCCGGACGCGTCCGCCGTTGAACCGGTGGCCGGCGCCGCGGGCGAGGCTCTGCAGCCCGGAGGCGACGGCGGACAGGTGCTCGGCGTCGGCCCGGTCCAGGCCCTGGGACAGGCCGACCAGCAGGCCGTCCTCGGAGAGGACGATGGCGTGCCGGGTCTCGGGTACCCGCGCCACCAGCTGGTCCAGCAGCCAGTTGAGGTCGCGCTGGGTGTCGGTGTGCTGCGTCATCACTGCTGTTCCTTGGCTTCCTTAGCGGCGGGAGGCGCGGCCGGTGCGGGGGGTGTGGTGGGTGCGGTCGGCGCGATGGGCGTGGCAGACGTGGCAGGTGTGGTGGGCGTGCCGGGCGCGGTCGGCGCGCCCGGCACGGGGTCGGACGCGCGGGCGGTCCGGGTGCCGCGCTGGATGGCGGCCATGGTGGCGCGGGAGCGCTGGGGGGACGGTTCGTCGGCGTAACCGCGAGCGCCGCCGCCCTGGGGACCATCGCCCCGGGAGCCGTCGCCCCGCCCGGCGTCCCCGAAGTCGCTGTAGACGCTGCCGTCGTCGCTCCCGCCGTACCGGGGAGCCGGGGCGGGGGCGACGGGGCCAGTCGGGCCCGCCACGCCGCCGGGCGCGTTGGCCTCCCGCAACTGCTCGGCGAGGCTGGCGTTGCGGACCCGCTGCGGCAGGACGCGCGGGGTGCGCAGTTCGCCGTCCGGGTCGTGGGCGAACGGGGCGTCGGCCGCGCGCTCGTGGGTGGGCGCGATTCGGTCGGCGGACACGGTGCCGAGGTCGGCCTCGACCGCGTCGCTCGCCCCACCTGTCCCGCTCGACCCACCGGTGCCGTCGCCACCGAGGCCGTCGGCGTGGTTCTCGGCCATGTCGTCGTACGGGCGCGGGTACACGGGCCGGGGGACGACGACGGCGCCGGGCAGGCCGGGGATCGAGGCACCCACGGTCAGGCCGCCGTTGGCGGGCGGAGCGGCCTGCGCGTCGTCCCGGTCGTCGTCCACGGGGTACTGGGCGAGGAGCTCGCTGATGACGGAGCTGGAGCCGGAGCCGGCCCCGGCCCCAGAGCCACCGCCGACCGGACGCACCGGAAGCGCGGGAGGCGCCGGAACAGCCGACGGCGCGGAGCCGACCGGCGGCGCCGAAGCGCCCGGAGGTATCGAGGACGCCGGGGGCACAGTCGGCATGGACGGCATGGACGGCATGGACGGCATCGAGGGAACCACCGGTACCGCCTGTACCGCGGGCATCGAGGGCCCCGGGGCCACGTCCTCCAGCACGCCGAGGTCGTCCACCAACTCCCCGTCCAGCACGCCGAGATCGTCCGCCGCCGCCGGACGCGGCCCCGGCACGGGCGTGCGGGTGACGCGCGCGCCGGAGGGCAGCCCGGGCACAGCGGCCGGCTGCTCGGCCTTCTCCAGCAGCACGGCCGGCACCAGCACCACGGCCCGGGTGCCGCCGTACGGCGAGGGGCGCAGGGTCACCTGGATCTCGTGCCGGGCGGCCAGGCGCGCGACGACGAACAGGCCGAGCCGCAGGTCGTCGCCGAGCGCGGAGACGTCCAGCTCGGGCGGGTTGGCGAGGTAGTCGTTGAGCCGCTCGTACTCCTCCTCGCCCATGCCGAGGCCGCGGTCCTCGACCTCGACCGCGAGCCCCTTCGGGACCTCCTGTGCGGAGACCTGCACCTGGGTGTAGGGCGGCGAGAAGGTGGTGCCGTTCTCGATCAGTTCGGCGACGAGGTGGATGACGTCGGCGACGGCCTGCCCGCTGAGGGAGGCGCGCGGCACGCCCTGCACGACGACGCGCGAGTAGTTCTCGGTCTCCGACACGGCGCTGCGCAGCACGTTGACGACCGGAACGGCGTTGCGCCAGCGGCGGGCGGGCAGCGCGCCGCCGAGGATCACCAGGTTCTCGGCGTTGCGCCGCATGCGGGTGGCGAGGTGGTCGACGGCGAACAGCTCGCGCAGCAGCTCGGGTTCCTCGTGCTCGCGCTCCAGCGCGTCGAGCATGCTGATCTGCCGGTGGATCAGGATCTGAGTGCGGCGGGCGATGTTGAGGAAGACCTTCTTCGTGCCCTCGCGGCCCTGCGCCTGGTGGACGATCGCGGCGACGGCGGCCTGGCGGACGGCGGCGAGGCCGTCGGCGATCTGCTGCGCCTCGTCGCCGGTGCGCCGGGACGGGGACCAGGTCGGCGGCACGGGCACGGGCTCGCCGGAGCGCAGCCGTCCGACGACGGCGGGCAGTTCCTGCTGGGCGAGGGCGAGGGTGTCGGCGCGGAGTCCGGCGAGGCGGGCCGGCAGCGAGCGGGCCGCGCGGATGCCGCGGACCAGGCTGACCAGCAGGACCAGCGCGACGGCGGCGCTGCCGGCGGCGAGCGCGGTGTTCTGCCCGGCGTCGCGCAGCAGGTAGGCGGCGTAGCCCCAGGCGGCGGCGAGGCCCACGCTGGGGACCAGCACGAGGAGGAGGAGCGAGCTGCGGAGGGAGCCGGACCGGCCGGCGCGGTGGCCCGTGCGGGGGGCCGATATGCCTGGCATCTGATTCCTTGTTGCTGGGCCGAACGGCGGTTGTGCCCGCGCGCGGTCCGGCCGGGGCTTCGGGGCGCCACGGCCGGGGTTGCCGGACGGGGGTGACGCGGTGTCACGATCATGACGCGGTGTCACGGGGGTGACTCGGTGTCAGTGTCCGGGCGGGGTGCAGCACGGCCGCCGACGGCAGGAACGCTACCAGCCCCAGGTGCCCTCATCGCAACATCAACTGACGATATGTGACCGGCTGGTGGCAGAAGCGAACACCCTCAGTCGGATGGTGCGGTGACGGATCGTCGCAGGTCGAACCGTTTTCCCGGTGAGGGGGACGGCTCCGCGGGAGGTCGGGGGATCCTTCCGCGGAGCCGTCAGGAACAGGTCAAACGTCGGTATACTGAAGGGTCGGCCACAGAGGCATCGACGGAGACACCGACGGGGACGTCGACTGAGACGTCGGCAGGTTCATCGGCAGGGGCATCGGCAGGGGCGTCGGCGAACGGTCGACGAGTGGGCGGACCGGCGAACAGGGGTGGTCGGTCCGATCGGGGTCGACGGCGGTGCCGGGCCCGGCCGCTATCCCGCCAGCGGCATCGTGATCACCTCTCCGCCGCGGCGCTCGGCCTCCTCCTCCAGCTGCGCCTCCCGCTGGGCCAGTTCGGTCCACGCCCAGCTGGCCGGCCCGGACAGTTCCGCCGACCACTGCTTGCCGTACGTGCCCGAGGCGATCTGCCCGAGCCGCAGCCGCTGGATGTCCGAGGTGCCGGCCGGCGGGTAGACGTGGGTGGCGTCCCGCTGGTAGCGCTCGATGTTGAAGTCGGTGTGCAGGCCGCGGGCCGCGTGGATCTCCATGGCGTTGCGCGCCGAGTCGAGCGCGTACTCGGTGTTGATGAGCTTGGCGTTCATCAGCTCGGCGTCGCAGGCCTTGCCGTGGTCGAGCAGGTGCGAGGCGTGGTAGGCGGCGAGCTTGGCGGTCATCAGTCGGGACTGCATCTCGCCGAGCTTCAGCGCGATGTTGGGCAGCTGGTTGAGCGGCTTGCCGTACAGCACCCGCTCCTCCGCGAAGCGCGCGGTGTCCTCGACGATCGCGACGTGGATGCCGAGGGCGACGGCGGCCAGGTTGAGCCGTCCGTAGAGCGTGGACGACGAGTAGGCGACGTCCAGGCCCTGGCCCTCGCGGCCGAGCCGGTTGCCCACCGGGACGCGGCAGTCCTCGAAGACGATCTCGCCGAAGCTGAAGCCGTGCAGCCCGCTCTGGGAGCCGCGGGTGCCGGTGCGGAAGCCCGGGCGGTCGCTCTCGACGAGGAACGCGGACAGCCCCCGGCTGCCCTGGTCGGTGCGCAGGACGACGCCGTGGACGTCGCCGATGTGGGAGTTGCCCACGAACCACTTGCGCCCGTTGAGGACGTACTCGTCTCCCTCCCGGCGCGCGGTGCCCGCCATGCCGAGCACGTGGCCGCCGGACTCCGGCTCGGTGACGGCGATGGTGGGCAGGGCCTCCCCGGAGGCGAACTTCGGGAGCCACTTGCGCCGCTGGGCGTCCGAGCCGTAGTGGAGGACCTTGGCCACGCCGAGCTGCGAGGCCTGGGCCACGGCGCCCATCGCACCGCTCACCCGGGCCAGTTCCTCGACGATGACGGTCTTGGCGAGGTGCCCGAGTCCCAGCCCGCCGAAGACCTGCGGGATCGTCACACCGATCCAGCCCCGGCGGGCGATCTCGCGCGACAGCTCGAACTCCACCTGCCGGTCGGCCTCCATTCTGGCCACGTGCGGACGTATCTCCTTCTCCGCGAACTCGCGCACCTCCGCCCGGAGGCTCTCGTGGCGCTCGTCGGTGAAGTAGTCCATGGTCATGCCGGGGTCCTCTCGTTTCGGGGTGTCGTGCCTCCGTCCGTGCCGTCGATGCCGCGCCGGCCGCCGCTGCGGTGGGGTGTGGGGTCGTGGGTGGCGGCCGGTTGCCCTCGTTCGCCCCTTTGCAACCGGTGCGTGCGGAACTCCGGCCGGGATCCCCGAGGGTTGGGGCTACCGTCCGTGTCTTCGGCAGGGCTCATTGTCATATGGGCATAAGGAAGTCACCCAGAGCCGATCTTGGATTGGCGCGAAAAAGATCGTCCGAATTTCGCTTGGTTTCGCCACGTGACCGGATGGGAAGTGATCTTCGTCCCCGCGGCAACCTGCCGAGCGGCCGTTCACATGCGGCTTTGACTGTCCATCAGCAACCAGAACCACCCGGCCCGGGGGCGCCGAACCCCCCGGATGTCTGATTACATGTGCGCCATGACTGATGTGATGAGCACTCAAGGCCAGTTCCCGGGTGCCGCCGGCGAGTCCGAGCGCACCCGCAGACTGCGCACCCTCGGTCTCAACGAACCCTCCGCGGACGAAGCCTTCGACCGCTTCGCCCACCTGGCGGCCAGCATCACCCGGGCCCCCATCGCGATGGTCAACTTCATCAACGACGAGCGCCAGATGTTCCGGGGGCTCTACATTCCGCCAAACTCCTCCGACACGGCCTCCGACGACGGCGCCTCCTGGGCCGACCGGGGCATCGCGTTCGACCTCCCCACGCGCGAGATGCCGCTGAGCCACGGCTTCTGCCCCCACGTCGTCGCCCAGCGCTCCCCGCTCGCCCTCGACGACATCCTCGCCTACCCCCGGTTCGCCGGGAACCCGGTCGTCGACGAACTCGGCGTGCGCGCCTACCTGGGCGCCCCGCTCGTCGACGACACCAACACCGTCATCGGCACCGTCTGCGTCCTCGACCGCGAACCCCGCCAGTGGGGGCGCGAGCGCCTGCGCGACATCCAGCACCTCGCCGAGGCCCTCCTCTCCGAGATCCGGCTGCGCGACACCCTGCTCGCCCAGCAGCAGGAGATGTTCGCCGCCTTCGACGGCTCGCCCTTCCCGATCATGCTCACCGACGGCCCCGGCCAGGAGATCCGCTACGCCAACGCCCAGCACGCCGAGACCTTCGGAGCCCCGGCGGCGTACGGCGCGGTCGGCGCCGCCTACCCGCAGCTCGGTGCGGCCGGCCTCCAGCAGGCCGTCGCCGAGGCTTACCACACCGGGCGGGCCACCGTCCTCGGCGACGTCCGGATCCAGTCAGGGCGCCCCGACCAGCGCGGGCAGCAGATCTTCAGCTTCACCTGCACCCCGATGCGCACCGCCCGCACCGGCCAGGTCAACGGTGTCCTCACCGTCGGCATGGACGTCACCGCGCAGTCCCGCACCGAGGAGGAGCTCGGCACGCTGGCCGCCCTCCTGGTCGACCGGCTCCAGCAGAACGGATCCGCCGGCCGCCCGGGCATCGCCGGGGAGAGCGGAATGGTCCTGCCGGGCTGAACGCCGAGCGGCCGTCCGCGGCACCGTCGAGATCACCGGACCGTCCAGTGGGGCGGGGCGCCTCTCACCCCCGAGGAGAGGCTCCCCGCCCCACTGCCGTCCGGGCCCGGGCCCCGATCGTCCGTACGCCACCGCCTGCCGCCTGCCGCCGTCCGCCCGCCGCCTGCCGTCCGAACTCCGCCATCAGCCGCCACCGAGCGGGTGAACCGCCCGCCCCCACCCGCCCGTTCGGGCCCGACCGACCGCCCGCGGTGGTAGGCATGGGCCGCATGGACTGGTTCGCCGCCCCCGACTACTGGCCGAGCCGGCTGCTCGTCCAGCGGATGCTCGCCGGCCTCTACCTGATCGGCTTCCTCGATGCCGCGGCCCAGTTCCGCGCCCTGATCGGCGCCCACGGCATGCTCCCGGTGCCGCGCTTCACCGCCCGCGTCCCCTTCCGCCGGGCACCCAGCCTGTTCCACCTCCACTACAGCGACCGCTACTTCGCCGCCGTCGCGTGGACCGGAGCCGCCGCGGCCGCGGCCCTCGCCGCCGGACTCGGCGACGCCCTCCCGCTCTGGGCCTCCCCGCTGCCGTGGGCCCTGCTCTGGGTCCTCTACCTCTCCATCGTCAACGTCGGCCAGACCTGGTACTCCTTCGGCTGGGAGTCGCTCCTCCTCGAAGCCGGTTTCCTCGCCGCCTTCCTCGGCACCGCCGACACCGCCCCGCCCGCCCCCGTCCTGTGGCTGATGCGCTGGCTGGTCTTCCGCGTCGAGTTCGGCGCCGGACTGATCAAGATCCGCGGCGACAGCTGCTGGCGCGACCTCACCTGCCTGCGCTACCACCACGAGACCCAGCCCATGCCAGGACCGCTCAGCTGGTTCTTCCACCACCTGCCCGACCCCCTCCACCGCGTCGAGGCCGCCGCCAACCACGTCGTCCAACTCGTAGTCCCGCTCGGACTCTTCCTCCCGCAGCCGGTCGCCACCTACGCCGCCTGCCTGATCACCGCCACCCAGCTGTGGCTGATCGCCTCCGGCAACTTCGCCTGGCTCAACTGGCTCACCATCGCCCTCGCCCTCGCCGCCGTCGACCCCGCCCGCATCGGCCTGCCCGTCCACACCCGCACCTACCCGGCCACCCCCGCCTGGTACGAGGCCCTCGTCCTCGCCCTCACCGCGACCGTCGCCGTCCTCAGCTACTGGCCCGTGCGCAACCTGCTCTCCCGCGGCCAGGTCATGAACCGCTCCTTCAACCGGCTCCACCTCGTCAACACCTACGGCGCCTTCGGCAGCATCAACCGCGTCCGCCAGGAGGTCGTCGTCGAAGGCACCGACGAACCCGTCCTCACCCCCGACACCGTCTGGCGCGAATACGGCTTCAAGGGCAAACCCGGCGACGTCCGCCGCCTGCCCCGCCAGTACGCCCCCTACCATCTACGGCTCGACTGGCTCATGTGGTTCGCCGGCATCTCACCCGGCTACGCCCGCCCCTGGTTCCTGCCCTTCGCCGCCCGCCTCCTCACCGGCGACCCCGCCACCCTGCGCCTGCTGCGCCACAACCCCTTCCCCGACGCCCCGCCGACCCACGTCCGGGCGACCCTCCACCTCTACCGGTTCACCGGATGGCGCGAACTGCGGCGGACCGGAGCGTGGTGGCACCGCACCCCCCTGTCCGAATACCTCGCCCCCGTCGACCTCGCCGCCCTCGCCCGAGCCGGCCACCGCCCGCCCCCGGGCCACCGGCCACCGCCCGGTCGGCGCACCCGCACCGTCCCCCTCGACCGCCTCCGTCGCCCGGACGGCCGACACCACCACCCGCCCGGCCCCGCCGGCGGTCACCCGCCCGGACCTCCCGAGTAGCGCCCAGCCGGGCGTCATG
Source organism: Kitasatospora sp. NPDC059408 (assembly GCF_042751525.1). Taxonomy (NCBI): domain Bacteria; kingdom Bacillati; phylum Actinomycetota; class Actinomycetes; order Kitasatosporales; family Streptomycetaceae; genus Kitasatospora; species Kitasatospora sp. NPDC059408. The sequence goes on along the minus strand of NZ_JBHYWI010000029.1, from coordinate 2,171 downwards.
GCACGCGACACCGGCCCGTCGGACGGTGGGTGCGTGCAAGGCTCGAACGGGCACCCGTATTCTGGGCGTCCACAACCGGCGGTTCGACCGCGCGCCCCCCGCCCCGGCCCCGGGGCACCCCGCGCGAACGGTCCGTCGCCCCCTCGCCGCCAGCCCCGCCGCCGTCGCCCAGAACCGGACCTCACATGACAGTGCTTCACTCGCGCAACGCCGACGCAGCCGACCCGGCGGACGTCGCCGACGCCGCAGACGTCAAGGACCCCCAGGACGCCGCCGCGGAGCCCGACCTCCGCGAGGACCTCGGCCGCTACGCCGAACTCGGCGCCTTCACCCTCACCACCGACACCCACGCCTGGTACGCGGCCCTCGACACCGTCGCCACCCCCGAGGACGCCCGCGCCGCCAGCAGCGCCCTCGCCGAACTGCGCGGCCACGACCTCACCCGGACCTGGGAGGCCGTCACCGCGCTCGCCGCCGACGCCAAGCTCGACGAACCCGACACCGTCGCCAAGACCGTGCTCCTCGTCGAACTCCTCCAGCGCGTCCACCGCACCTCCGGCACCCTGACGGCCGCCGCCTACGACGCCGACCTCGACGCCCTCACGGCCGCCACCGCCGACGGCGCCTGGCGCCGCGAGCGCGGCGTCAAGCTCTCCTGGCTGCGCGCCCGCGCCCTGCGCAAGCAGGCCGCCGCCCTCGCCACCGAGCGCCGCACCCGCCGCGAGGACCTCCACGAGGCCCTCGCCTCCGCCGAGGTCGAGCGCCGCGCCTGGGCCGCCCTCGCCCCCTCCGGCACCCTGCCCACCGCCCCCGGCGACGGCACCCTCGTCGAGCGCACCGCCCAGACCTTCGACGCGATCAACGCCGGCCTGCGCGAACTCGCCCGCGTCCTGCCCGACCACGACCTCGACGGCCTGCCCTTCGCCGAGCTCGTCGACCTCGTCGAGCGCCTCGCCGCCGACGAGGGCACCCTCTACCGCCTGCCCACCATCCACAGCCTGCGCACCACCCTGGAAGAGGCCGGACTCGGCGACCTGCTCGCCGAACTCGCCGCCGCCAGGGCCGACCGCCGCGCCGCCGACGCCGCCTACGCGGCCCGCCAGGCCCTGGCCGGCGGCCAGCGCGACGGGCTGGCGGAGGCTCCTGCCGCGGCTGTCGTCGCGGAGGAGGCCGACGAGGCGGCCGAGGCCGAGGCCGTGACCGAGACTTCGGCGGAGCCGGTGGCTGAGCCGGTGGCCGAGGCGGAGATCGGGGACGAGCCGTCCGTCGTCTCCCTCCCGGCGCCGTCCCCGGCGGCCGACGACCTCGTGGCCGCCGCCGCTGCCGCGCTCGTCGAGACCGAGGACGCGCCGGTCGAGGCCGAGGAGCCGAAGGCCGTCGAGGAGACGGCCGTTGAGGCTGCCGAGGCCGCGATTGAGGTCGTGGAGCCGGAGGCCGTCGTGGCCGAGGTGGCCGCCGAGTCGGTGGAGGTCGTCGAGGAGACGGCCGACGAGGCCGAGGCCGTGGCCGAGCCCGCCGTTGAGGTTGCGGTCGCCGAGCCCGAGGCCGTCGTCGAGGCTCCCGCCGTGGTGGAGGAGGAGCCCGGCGTCGAGGCAGAGGCGGTGGAGCCGGAGACGACCGTCGAGGCCGAGCCCGAGGCTGTCGAGCCCGAGCCCGAGCCCGAGCCGGTCGCCGAGCCGGTCGCTGAGGTCGAGGCCGCTGCCGAGCCGACCCCCGAGGCCCCGGAGGCCGTTGAGGCGCCGGTGGCCGTCGAGGCCGAGGTGACGGACGAACCGGAGGCCGCCGTCGAGCCCGCCGTCGAGGCTCCGGCCCCGGTGGAGGAGGAGTCCGCCGCCGAGGCAGTGGCGGTCGAGGCGGAGGAGCAGCCCGTCGAGCCGGCCGCGTCCGCCGGTCGCCCGGCGAAGCCGGACTTCACGCCCGGGCGGCCCGTGACCGCCTACTCGGCGGAGGAGCTGCTGGCGGTCGTCCGCTGGGTGGACGGCGACGGGGTCGAGCGCAGCGAGGAGGAGCTGCTGCGCGCCGCGATGAAGGAGCTGGGCTTCGGCCGCCTCGGTCCGCGCATCAAGGAGGCGCTGGGCGCCGCCGTCACCGCCGCGCGCGGCTGACGGACCCACCGCAGTGCCCGAGGGGCCCCGCACCCCACCGGGGGTGCGGGCCCCGCCGGCGGTAGG
>NZ_JBHYWI010000028.1:52237-110458 GCF_042751525.1 Kitasatospora sp. NPDC059408 | reverse complement strand
GCCTGCGGCGGGGCCGCGTCGGTGCCGGCCGGCGCGGGCTCGGCCGCCGCCGTGGTCGGCGCGGCGGCGGTGGGCGCCGCGGCCCCGCTCGGCGTCGCCTCCGTGGTGACCGCCACCGGCGAGGTCGCGCCCGCGCCGTGCGCCGTGCCGGCCTCCGAACCGCCGACGGCCTTCACGACCGCGACGATCCCGGCGATCAGCAGCAGCACCAGGACGATCGTCACCACGGCCAGCCGCCGCCGGCCCTTGCGCGGATCGGCGCCCGCCGCCTGCGTCGCGCCCAGCGTCCACTCGCTGGTCACCGGCCGGATCGGCTCGGTCTCCGGCGCCGCGGGCGGGGCCGGCTCCGCCGCCGGGACCACCGCCGGGACGGCCGCCGGCTCCTGGTCCTTCGCCTTGCTGCCGACCCGCACGGTCCCGAGCAGCCCGCCGATCGTCCGCTTCGCGGTGCCGTCGGGGGACGGCGGCTGCTCCTCCGCCTTCTCGCCGGTCTTCTCGGCGGCCTTCCGGTCGGCCTTCGCCACCGGGGCGGGAGCCGCAGCCGCCGATCCGGCGGCCGACTTGACCGGCATCGCGTGCTCGGTCGTCGACTCGGCCTTGGCGGTGGCCTCGGCGACGACCCGCTTGAGCATCGACCGGGTCTGCGAGGCGTCCAGCCGGTCGGCCGGGTCCTTCTCCAGCAGCCCCTCGATCACCGGCAGCAGCGCCCCGGCGTTCTTCGGCGTGGCGAGCTCCTCGGTCATCACCGCCGTCAGGGTGGCCAGCGCCGACCCGCGGTCGTACGGCGGCCGGCCCTCCACCATCGCGTACAGCGTGCCGCCCAGCGACCACAGGTCGGCCGGCGGCCCGGGCTTCTGCCCACGCGCGCGCTCCGGGGATATGTACGAGGGCGCGCCGACCAGCATGCCGGTCGAGGTGACCGAGGCGTCACCCTCCACGCTGGCGATGCCGAAGTCGGTGAGCACCACCCGGCCGTCCTCGCCGATCAGCACGTTCGACGGCTTCACGTCCCGGTGCAGGATGCCCAGGGCGTGCGCGGCGCTCAGCACGCCCAGCACGTCGAGCGCGATCTCGGCGGCCCGGGCGGGCGCCAGCGGCCCGTCCTCCTTGATGACGTCGGCCAGCGAGCGGGACTCGACCAGCTCCATGACGATCCACGGCCGGTCGTCCTCCTCGACCACGTCGAAGACGGTGACCGCCGAGCCGTGCCGGATCCGCGCGGTGGCCTTGGCCTCGCGCAGCGTCCGGACGATCAGCCGGTGCTTCTCCTCCTCCTCGACGCTGGCGTTCATGCGCAGTTCCTTGACCGCGACAATCCGGCCCAGCATCTCGTCCTCGGCGCGCCAGACGGTGCCCATACCGCCGCGCCCGAGCACCCCGTCCAGCCGGTAGCGTCCGGCCAGGAGTCGGCCGGTGGAACCCTGCGCCTGGGTCATTCGAAACGTTCCCCCATGTGCTGCTGGCGGTCGAGGTGACAGCGCGTCGGCCCGGCGTCTGGGCCCGAACGCCAAGCCTCCATCATCCCCTGTCCACCGGGCCCGCGACCACCCGGCCCCCGGCACGGGGTGCGACGGACCGCAACAACCCCGGCTCTCCGTGCCCGATCTGTGATCGAAAACTCGCCGAGATTCGTCCCGAACACTGTTACGGTGCGGCAGCTCACCGTCTTTTCCGGGGGGATCCGACACCCATGACCGCACCCGCCTGGGGCACTGACGAACAGTCGGGCCGACCGCGAACGGCCCAGCACTACACGGTGGCGCCCGCCGTCGGCGCCCCGGAGGGCTACGTCGCGCCCGGCATGCCCGGTGTCCCGGTGGCCGGATACGAACCCGTCGTCCCCGCCACCCGCCGCCGGCGCCCCCGCCGGCGGGTCGGACTCGCCGTCAGCGTCGCGGTCGCCGCGATGCTCCTCGGCGCCCTCGCCTACGGCTGCGCGCCGCTGCGGGCCGCGGACAGCGTCGGCTGGCTGGCCATCGCCCCCACCGCCGCCGTCTCCTGGCCGCTCGGCCGGCTCGGCGGCCGCAGCCGGGTGCTGCCCCTGCTGGGCGCGCTGCTCGCGGCCGGCGCGCTCTTCCTCGGCCAGTTGCTCCTCCAGGGCCGCGTGCTCCACTCGCGCGGCCTGCCCGGCACCCCGCTGCGCGCCCTCGTCCACGACGTCCTGGCCGCGTGGCGCGCCGACCTGCGCCCGCTGGACCTCGCCTTCTACGGCATAGCCCTGGTCGGCGGCTTCATCCTCACCCGCCGCACCGCCGTCCGCGGCTGACGGAACGACGAGGGCCCCCGCCGTGCGAACGGCGGGGGCCTCGTCAGCGTTCGCCTCAGCGGTGGTCGAGCGCCGGGTTGACGGTGACCTCGACCCGCTGGAACTCCTTGAGCTCCGTGTAGCCGGTGGTGGCCATCGCCCGGCGCAGCGCGCCGAACAGGTTCATGGTGCCGTCCGGGGTGTGCGACGGGCCGGTGAGGATCTCCTCGGTGGTGCCGACCGTGCCGAGGTCCACCCGCTTGCCGCGCGGCAGCTCCTCGTGGACGGCCTCCATGCCCCAGTGGAAGCCCTTGCCGGGCGCGTCGGTGGCGCGGGCCAGCGCGGCGCCGATCATGACCGCGTCGGCGCCGCAGGCGACGGCCTTCGGGATGTCGCCGCTGTAGCCGACGCCGCCGTCCGCGATCACGTGCACGTAGCGGCCGCCGGACTCGTCCATGTAGTCGCGGCGGGCGGCGGCCACGTCCGCGACGGCGGTGGCCATCGGCACCTGGATGCCGAGCACGTTGCGGGTGGTGTGGGCGGCGCCGCCGCCGAAGCCGACCAGCACGCCGGCCGCGCCGGTGCGCATGAGGTGCAGGGCGGCGGTGTACGTGGCGCAGCCGCCGACGATGACCGGGACGTCCAGCTCGTAGATGAACTGCTTGAGGTTCAGCGGCTCGGCGGCGCTGGAGACGTGCTCGGCCGAGACGGTGGTGCCGCGGATGACGAAGACGTCGACGCCGGCGTCCACGACGGCCTTGGAGAACTCGGCGGTGCGCTGCGGCGAGAGCGCGGCGGCGGTGACCACGCCGGACTCGCGGACCTCCTGGATCCGCTGCTTGATCAGCTCGGCGCGGATCGGCGCGGCGTAGATCTCCTGGAGGCGGCGGGTGGCGACGGCCTCGTCGGTGATCGAGGCGATCTCGTCGAGCAGCGGCTGCGGGTCCTCGTAGCGGGTCCACAGGCCTTCCAGGTTCAGCACGCCCAGGCCGCCGAGGCGGCCGATGGCGATGGCCTGCTGCGGCGAGACCACGCTGTCCATCGGGGCGGCCAGGAACGGCAGCTCGAAGCGGTAGGCGTCGATCTGCCAGGCGATCGAGACCTCCTTCGGGTCCCGGGTACGGCGGCTGGGGACGACGGCGATGTCGTCGAAGGCGTACGCCCGGCGGCCGCGCTTGCCTCGCCCGATCTCGATCTCGGTCACTTCGAGCCCTTCTGCTGTGTTGCTCATGCCCGCCGGGTCACCCCGGCCGCCCCCAGTATCCCGCACGGACCGTGCGCACGCCCCGACGGCCCGGCCCGCGGACACGCGCGAGGGGCCCGCCGCTGCGGACGGCGACGGGCCCCTCGGGGAGTGCGGACGATCAGCGCGACGAGTAGTTCGGCGCCTCGACGGTCATCTGGATGTCGTGCGGGTGGCTCTCCTTGAGACCCGCCGAGGTGATCCGCACGAAGCGGCCCTTGCTCTCCATCTCGGAGATGGTGGCGGCCCCGACGTACCCCATGGTCTGGCGCAGACCGCCGACCAGCTGGAACAGCACCGCGGACAGCGGGCCGCGGTAGGGCACCTGGCCCTCGATGCCCTCGGCGATGAGCTTCTCGTCGGAGCTGACGTCGGCCTGGAAGTAGCGGTCCTTGGAGAAGGACTTCGCCTGGCCGCGGGACTGCATGGCGCCCAGCGAGCCCATGCCGCGGTAGGACTTGTACTGCTTGCCGTTGATGAACAGCAGCTCGCCCGGGGACTCCTCGCAGCCGGCCAGCAGCGAGCCGAGCATGACGGTGTCGGCACCGGCGGCCAGCGCCTTGCCGATGTCGCCGGAGTACTGCAGGCCGCCGTCGCCGATGACCGGCACGCCGGCCGCCTGGCAGGCCTGGGCGGCCTCGTAGATCGCGGTGATCTGCGGGACGCCGATGCCGGCGACCACCCGGGTGGTGCAGATCGAACCCGGGCCGACGCCGACCTTGACGCCGTCCACGCCGGCGTCGATCAGCGCCTGGGCGCCGTCGCGGGTGGCGACGTTGCCGCCGACCACGTCGACCTTGACGGCCGACTTGATCTTCTCGATCCAGGCCAGCGCGTTGTGGCTGTGGCCGTGCGAGGTGTCCACGACCAGGAAGTCCACACCGGCCGCGACCAGGGCCTGGGCCCGGTCGAACGCCTCGGCGCTGGCGCCCACGGCGGCACCGACCAGCAGACGGCCCTCGGCGTCCTTGGCGGCGTTCGGGTACTTCTCGGCCTTGACGAAGTCCTTGACGGTGATCAGGCCCTTGATCCGGCCCTCGTCGTCGACCAGCGGCAGCTTCTCGATCTTGTGCCGGCGCAGCAGCGCCATCGCGTCCTCGCCCGAGATGCCGACCTTGCCGGTGATCAGCGGCATCGGGGTCATGATCTCGCGGACCTGACGGCTGCGGTCCGACTCGAAGGCCATGTCGCGGTTGGTGACGATGCCGAGCAGCTTGCCCGCCTCGTCCGCGACCGGCACGCCGGAGATGCGGAACTTGGCGCACAGCGCGTCGGCCTCGGCCAGGGTGGTCAGCGGGCCGACCGTGATCGGGTCGGTGACCATGCCGGACTCCGAGCGCTTCACCAGGTCGACCTGGTTGGCCTGGTCCTCGACCGACAGGTTCCGGTGCAGGACGCCGACGCCGCCCTGGCGGGCCATCGCGATCGCCATCCGGGCCTCGGTGACCTTGTCCATGGCGGCGGAGAGCATCGGGAGGTTCACGCGCACGTTCCGGGAGACCCGCGAGGAGGTGTCGACCTGGTTCGGCAGCACCTCGGAGGCCCCGGGCAGCAGCAGGACGTCATCGAACGTGAGCCCGAGCATGGCGAACTTCTCGGGTACGCCTGCGGCGTTGTAAGACATTTCGGGGGTACCTTCCGTGGCCGGCCGTTTGATCCGCACACGCCCTGAGGGTGGGGACGCGTTCATCGCTCACTCGCGCAGACCGCCGAAAGCCGGGTGGGCTTTGGAGGATCCTCCAGGGGAACCCCGTTCGCACCCGTGAAACTTTGGCAACCTGCCCAGGCGCCGATACCCCATGGTACTGGCACCGGGATTGTGGTCCTCGTGTGCCCTTGACAACACCCTCCGCCCATGAGCCATTCCGGCCGCTCCCGGCGGCAGCGTCAGGAGGACTCCTCCGCGAGCGCCCGCAGCCGGCTCAGGGCACGGTGCTGCGCCACCCGGACGGCCCCCGCCGACATCCCCAGCACCTCGCCGGTCTCCTCCGCGGACAGCCCGGCGGCCACCCGCAGCAACACCAGCTCGCGCTGACGGGCCGGCAGGTTGGAGAGCAGCTCCTTCGCCCAGGCCGCATCACTGCTCAGCAGCGCCTGCTCCTCCGGACCGAGCGCCTCGTCCGGCACCTCCGGAAGGTCGTCCTGCGGCACCACGGTCGAGGCGGGCCCGCGCATCGCGGCCCGCTGCAGATCGGCGATCTTGTGCGCGGCGATGCCGTAGACGAAGGCCTCGAACGGCCGCCCCTGGTCCTTGTACCGGGGCAGGGCGCACAGCACGGCGACGCACACCTCCTGCGCGATGTCGTCCACGTGGTGCCTGGCCCCGCCGGGCAGCCGGACCAGCCGGCCGCGGCAGTACCGCAGCGCCAGCGGGTGGACGTACGCGAGCAGCGCGTCGATGGCCGGGCCCTCGCCGCGGACGGCGGCCGCGACCAGCTCGCCCACCAGCGGCGACCCGCCGCCGCCGAGCACGGGCGGACGACCGGGGCCGGCGCCACCGCCGGACACCCCACCCGGCGGGCCGGAATCGGCGTACGACGGATCGCCACCCGGGCCGGAGGGCTCGGCCTCCACCGGGTCCGCCTGGCCGGCCGCACCGGCGACGTCGTCACGCATCGGTCCATGGTGCCTGGTCGAACGGGAAAACGCGGCACCGCGTCCGGAGTTGTGCACCGGAACGTTATGCGGTGCGGCACCGCGCGGCGTGCCGCCGGGCACCACCGGCCCCTCCTGCACCGTGCCGCCTCCCGCCCCGCCGCCGTCGGTGGTCCCGTCCGCCGCGCCGTCCGCCGAGTGTCCTGCGGCTGCGTGGTTCGCCGCAGTGCCTGTCCGCTGGTCCCCGAGGTGCTCCACCACTCCATGGTGCAACCTCGGGACCGTAACGTCACACGTCCGTGCGGCACCCGTCCCCGGAAACACCGGCGGCGCGCCGCAGCCGGCGGCGCCGCCTGTGGTCAGCGGACCAGGCCCCAGCGGAAACCCAGCGCCACCGCGTGGGCCCGGTCCGAGGCCCCGAGCTTCTTGAACAGGCGCCGGGCGTGGGTCTTGACGGTGTCCTCGGAGAGGAACAGCTCGCGGCCGATCTCGGCGTTGCTGCGGCCGTGGCTCATGCCCTCCAGCACCTGGATCTCACGCGCCGTCAGCGTCGGCGCCGCGCCCATGTCGGGGCTGCGCAGCCGGCGCGGGGCGAGCCGCCAGGTCGGGTCGGCGAGGGCCTGGGTGACGGTGGCCCGCAGCTCGGCACGCGAGGCGTCCTTGTGCAGGTACCCGCGGGCGCCGGCGGCGACCGCGAGGGCGACGCCGTCGAGGTCCTCGGCGACGGTGAGCATGATGATGCGCGCGCCCGGGTCGGCGGACAGCAGCCGCCGGACCGTCTCGACCCCGCCGAGGCCGGGCATCCGGACGTCCATCAGCACGAGATCGGAGCGGTCGGCCACCCAGCGGCGGAGGACCTCCTCCCCGTTCGTCGCGGTGGTGACCCGGTCCACACCGGGTACGGTCGCGACGGCGCGGCGAAGCGCCTCGCGGGCGAGCGGGGAATCGTCGCAAACGAGAACGGAAGTCATGACCGTCGTCCTCCGCAGCTGATCCGCGTCACGTTGAGCCTCCTGGCTGGTACGAACCTCTCCGACACGGCCGATCGGCGACAGAGTCCGTGCTGATCGCCTCAACTTCCCCGCGATCGTTCCCGACGTCCGGCGCCCGCTAACCGCCTCCGCACTTCCAACGACCGTCACTCGAATGAGTTACGGCCTTCGGGGCCATCTCCACCACTGTACGTGGCCAACCCATTACCGATCAGCCGCATCGCGGTGCACACGCCGCACTTTTGTGCAGCTCGCGCGCGGTCGGCGTGCGACCCGCACACCGGTGCGGGGCTCCGTGCGCCCCTCGGACCACCCGATTGCCACGTCCGCGCCTGCGGAAGTCCATGCCCACTTCGCCCGTTTTTATAGCTTTCGTATGGTCATTGACTGTTGTGCCACTCTGTGGGTGACTTGTCCATGGAGTTGCCTTAAGTCATATTTCCAGGTGTCCACACCAGTGCATCGACGCCCCGCCACGCCCGCAGCGAGCTCCGCTGGGGCCGGCCCGCGGCCGACGAGCCTCTGAAGGGAATGAGCCATGGCAGATTTCTCCCGCCTCCCCGGTCCCAACGCGGACCTCTGGGACTGGCAGCTCTCCGCAGCCTGCCGTGGCGTGGACAGCTCGCTCTTCTTCCACCCCGAAGGCGAACGCGGGGCCGCGCGGAGCTCGCGCGAGGCCAGCGCCAAGGAGGTCTGCACGCGCTGCCCCGTGATCGCCGAGTGCGCGGCGCACGCGCTGGCGGTCCGCGAGCCGTACGGCGTCTGGGGCGGGATGACCGAGGACGAGCGCGAGGAACTGCTCGGGCGCTCGCGGCATCGGCTGGTGGAGGTCCCACTGGTCGCGCCGACGGTCGCCCAGCGCTAGCGCCACGCCGAGGCCGCGCCGTGAAGAAACGTTTCTTCGCGGCGCTCCAAGCCCCCCGGCCGGTGACCCTGCGTCAGCGGGCCCCGGCGGCCCCCGCGAGCCGCTCCAGCATCAGCGCCACGGCCGGCACCTCGGCCAGGTCCGGCAGGGTCAGCGCGACCACCTGCCGCACCGCCGGCGCCCCCGAGGCGGTCCGCACCGGCGCCGTCGACACCCCGTCAGGCCGCACCGACTCCAGCGCCAGCCGCGGCAGCACCGCCACCCCAAGCCCGGCCGCCACCAGGCCGACCACCGCCGGGTAGTCGTCCGTCGCGAAGTCGATCCGGGGCTCGAACCCCGCACCGGCGCACAGCTCCACCAGGTGCCCGCGGCACTGCGGGCAGCCGGCGATCCACTGCTCCCCCGCCAGCTCGGCCAGCTCCACCGCGCCGCCGCGCCCCGCCAGCGGGTGCGCGGCCGGCAGCAGGCCCACCAGCGGGTCGTCCAGCAGCGGCGTGACCACCAGGTCGGACCAGTCGGTGCCGGCGCTCAGCTGCTGCGCCTCCAGGTTCGCCTCGGCCCGCGCCTCGCGCGGCGTGCCGTGCGCGGGCACCGCGAGGGCGGTGGCGCCCTCGGACTGCGGGTAGCGGAAGGCCAGCGCGATCTCGCACTCGCCGCCGCGCAGCATCGCCAGCGACTCCGGCGGCTCCGCCTCGACCAGCGACACGCGCACCCCCGGATGGCTGTCCCGCAGGCGGGCGACGGCGGGCGGCACCAGGGTGGAACTCGCGGTCGGGAAGGACACCAGCCGCACCCGCCCGGCGCGCAGCCCGGCGATGGCCGCGACCTCCTCCTCGGCCGCCGACAGCCCGGCCAGGATCCCGGTGGCGTGCTTGAGGAGCACCCGTCCGGCCTCGCTCAGCTGCATGCCCCGGCCCGAACGGACCACCAGCGGGGTGTCCACGGACTTCTCCAGGGCCTTCATCTGCTGGCTGATGGCGGGCTGGGTACAGCCCAGCTCGCGCGCGGCGGCGGAGAAGGAGCCGGTGCGGGCGACGGCACGCAGGACGCGCAGGTGGCGGGCCTCGATCATGCCTCAGTTATAAGGCAATCTTTGCCGAACGCAAAATTTCACTGATAGTTGAGTCTTCAAGCGGACTCGCGGACCCCCGGGCCCGAACGCCGGAGGCCCGGCCCGCCTCCCAGGATGGGGGCGGACCGGGCCTCCGGTCCACTTCAGGAGCGTCAGTGCGAGTGGCCGTGACCGCCGTGCGAGTGGCCGTGACCGGCGTCGGCGGCCTCCTCCTTCTTCTCCACCACGAGGGTCTCGGTGGTGAGCAGCAGGGAGGCGATCGAGGCGGCGTTCTCCAGGGCGGAGCGGGTGACCTTGACCGGGTCGATGACGCCGGCCTTCACCAGGTCGCCGTACTCGCCGGTGGCGGCGTTGTAGCCCTGGCCGGCCTCCAGCTCGGCGACCTTGGAGGTGATGACGTAGCCCTCCAGGCCGGCGTTCTGGGCGATCCAGCGCAGCGGCTCGTGCAGCGCCTTGCGGACCACGGCGACACCGGTGGCCTCGTCACCCGACAGGCCCAGGCCGCCGTCCAGCACCTTGGCGGCGTGGACCAGGGAGGCGCCACCGCCGGCGACGATGCCCTCCTCGACCGCGGCGCGGGTCGCCGAGATGGCGTCCTCCAGGCGGTGCTTGCGCTCCTTCAGCTCCACCTCGGTGGCGGCGCCGACCTTGATGACACAGACGCCGCCGGCCAGCTTGGCCAGGCGCTCCTGCAGCTTCTCGCGGTCCCAGTCGGAGTCGGTGCCGGCGATCTCGCCCTTGATCTGGGCGACGCGGCCGGCCACGGCCTCGGCGTCGCCGGCGCCCTCGACGATGGTGGTCTCGTCCTTGGTGATGGTCACGCGGCGGGCGCTGCCCAGCACGTCCAGACCGGCCTGGTCGAGCTTGAGGCCGACCTCCTCGGAGATCACGGTGCCGCCGGTCAGGGTGGCCAGGTCGCCGAGGATCGCCTTGCGGCGGTCGCCGAAGCCCGGGGCCTTGACGGCGACGGCGTTGAAGATGCCGCGGATCTTGTTCAGCACCAGGGTCGACAGCGCCTCGCCGTCGACGTCCTCGGCGATGATCAGCAGCGGCTTCGAGGCACCGCCCTGCAGGATCTTCTCCAGCAGCGGCAGGAGCTCCTGGATCGAGGAGATCTTGCCCTGGTGGATCAGGATGTACGGGTCCTCCAGGACCGCCTCCTGCCGCTCCGCGTCGGTGACGAAGTACGGCGACAGGTAGCCCTTGTCGAACTGCATGCCCTCGGTGAACTCGAGCTCGACGCCGAAGGTGTTCGACTCCTCGACGGTGATGACACCGTCCTTGCCGACCTTGTCGATCGCCTCGGCGATCAGCTCGCCGACCTGGGTGTCCTGGGCGGAGAGGGACGCGACGGCGGCGACGTCGTCCTTGCCCTCGATCTCGCGGGCCACCGAGAGCAGGTGCTCGGAGACGGCGGCGACGGCCTTGTCGATGCCCTTCTTCAGGGCGGCCGGGCCGGCACCGGCGGCGACGTTGCGCAGACCCTCGTTGACCAGGGCCTGGGCCAGCACGGTGGCGGTGGTGGTGCCGTCGCCCGCGACGTCGTTGGTCTTGGTGGCGACCTCCTTGACGAGCTGAGCGCCAAGGTTCTCGTACGGGTCGTCCAGCTCGACCTCACGGGCGATGGTGACACCGTCGTTGGTGATGGTCGGGGCGCCGAACTTCTTGTCGATGACGACGTTGCGGCCCTTGGGGCCGATGGTCACCTTGACGGTGTCGGCCAGCTTGTTGACACCGCGCTCCAGCGAGCGGCGGGCGTCCTCGTCGAACTGCAGGATCTTCGCCATGTTCCCTATTCCCTCGGGGCTGCGGCCGGCCCACCGGCCGCCGAACTACGTGAACCAACAACCACGCCCCGGGCCCCTGTCACTTGGGACACGGATCCGGGGCGGGTCGGAACGACTTACTTCTCGATGATGGCGAGAACGTCGCGGGCGGAGAGGACGAGGTACTCCTCGCCCTGGTACTTCACCTCGGTGCCGCCGTACTTCGAGTACAGGACGATGTCACCGACGGCGACGTCGAGCGGCAGACGCTGGCCGTCCTCGAAGCGGCCCGGGCCGACGGCCAGGACGACACCCTCCTGGGGCTTCTCCTTGGCGGTGTCCGGGATAACCAGGCCGGAGGCCGTGGTGGTCTCGGCGTCGAGCGGCTGGACCACGATGCGGTCCTCGAGCGGCTTGATGGCAACCTTGCTGCTGGTGGTCACGTCCGAGCTCCCCTTCGGAGATTACGGGGTTTTCTAACGGGTAAGGGGCGAACCTGCGCACCTGCCGTCGCGGGGGTCAGGCACGCGTCTTCGCGTTAGCACTCCCCAGGTGGAGAGTGCCAAGGACGACCATAGGCCCGTGTTAGCACTCAGTCAACCAGAGTGCCAACGACGCGCCCCGCCGTCCCGGCCCGCGGACGCGCGGCCGCCGTCCCGCGCGGCCCTGCACGACCGCCCGGGACCGGCCACCACACCGCCCGACCGGCGAGAATGGCCCCGTGGACACCGAGAACCTCCAGCCGCTGCTGACCCCCGAGGGACAGGACCTGCTCGCCGCGCTGCGCGAGTTCACGCCCGAGGAGGAGCTCGCGCTGGCCACCCGGCTGCGGCGCGAGCACCCGGCCGACCTGGTGTCGGCGGCGTTCGGGCAGGCGCGGCTGCGCCAGCGCGCCCGCGCGAAGTTCGGGGCGGACGCCGACCTGATGTACTTCACGCCCAACGGCGTCGAGCAGTCCACCCGGCGCAGCGTCGCCGAGTGGCGCGCGCAGCGCTTCGCCGGGCTCGGGGTGCGGCGGCTGGCCGACCTGTGCTGCGGGATCGGCGGGGACGTCCTGGCGCTGGCCCGGGCCGGGATCGAGGTGCTGGCCGTCGACCGGGACCCGGCCGCCTGCGCGGCCACCGCCGCCAACGCCGCCGCGCTGGGCCTCGCCGACCTGGTCGAGGTGCGCTGCGCGGACGTCGCCGACGTGGACGTCACCGGCTACGACGCGGTGTTCACCGACCCGGCGCGACGGACGGCGCGCGGCCGGGTGTTCGACCCGGAGGCGTACGCCCCGCCGCTCTCGTGGGCCGTCGAGGCCGGCCGCCGGACCCCGATCGGCGCGCTGAAGGTCGCGCCGGGCATCCCGCACGAGGCCGTCCCCGAGGACGCCGAGGCCGAGTGGGTCTCCGACCACGGGGACGTGAAGGAGGCGGTGCTCTGGTTCGGCACGAAGGCCGCCCACCCGCACCGCGCGACGCTCCTGCCGCACGCCGCGAGCCTCACCGGCGGCGATCTGCCCGACCCGGCGGCCGGGCCGGTCGGCCGGTACCTGTACGAGCCGGACGGCGCCGTGATCCGCGCCCACCTGGTGGCCGAGGTGGCCGAGCAGGTGGGCGGACGGCTGATCGACCCGAAGATCGCCTACCTGACCTCGGACGAGCTGGTCCCGACGCCGTACGCGCACGCCTTCGAGCTGACCGACGTGCTGCCCTTCCACATCAAGAAGCTGAAGGCCCTGCTGCGCGAGCGCGGGGTCGGCACGGTGGTGATCAAGAAGCGCGGGATGGCGATCACCCCGGAGGAGCTGCGCCGCCAGCTCAAGCCCTCCGGGCCGAACTCCGTCACGGTGATCCTCAGCCGCACCGACAACGGCCCGCTGATGATGCTCGGTCAGCCGGTCTGATCGGCCGCGCCGGACGGACCGGCCGGACGGACCGGCTGACCGGACGGACCGGCTGACCGGACGGCTACGCCGGCGGCTGGATGTAGTCGTCCAGCCGGGCCACCGAGAAGCCCTGCTCCTGGATCCGGGCCAGCAGCTCGCCGAACATCTGGGTCATCGTGGCGCCCTTGAGCTCCTTCGGCCCGCGGAAGTGGGCCAGGATGATGTCGCCGGGCTTCAGCTTCTTGTCCGCCGCCTGGTACTGCATGTCGTGGATCTGCATCGACTCGCGCCACAGCACGACCGCCCGCGGACCGCACTCCTGCACCGACGTGTTGAGCGTCGGCGTGTTGGCGCCGTCCCCGAACGGCGGGCGGAACAGCAGCGGCGCGGTGCCGTACTGCTGGGTGAGCGCGCTCTGGTCGTCGCAGATCTCGGACTTCTGCTTGTCCGGCGTGAGCTTGCTCATCACCGGGTGGGTGACGGTGTGGTTCTGGATGTGGTTGCCGAGCGCCTGGAGTGGCTTGAAGTAGCCGTAGTCGTTCTTGACGATGTCCTTGGTCAGGAACATCGTGATCGGCACCTTGAGGTCGGTCAGCATCTCGACGAACTTCGGGTCCTTCTCGGCACCGTCGTCGATGGTGATGAAGACGACCTTGTCGCTCGTCTTCACGTCGCTGAACACCGGTACGGTGCCGGTCCGTTCGAGCTTGACGGGCTTGTCGGCGGGCGGCGCGGGGGCCGGGGCCAGCGGCTTGAGGTTCCACTTCGCCCACGCGGCGTCGCCCGCGGCCTGCGCCGCCGCGGGCGTGGTCGCCGCGGCGGTCGGCGCGGCGCCGCCGGCGGGCTGGCCCCCGGCCGGGGCCGCGCTCGTCGGCGCCGGGGCGGCGGCGCCGTCCCCGTTGCCGCCGCACCCGGTGGCGAGGGCCAGCAGGGCCAGCGCCCCCGCCGCGTACGCCTTGGTCCTGTTCCGGCCGTCCTGCTTCACCGCACGCGCTCCTGGTCCGTCCGCCGTTTCTCAGCTAGCACGGTAGTGGCCCGGCGCGCGGTTCCCGTACCGGCCTACTCGACGTGCTCGCTGGTGAAGGACCAGCGGTGCACCGGACGGCCGAGCAGCTCGGCCGGCGGCTCGGCGACGGGCACCGGCTCGCCGCTCCACCAGGCGATCAGCAGCACCCGCTCACCGGGGGCGCCGAACAGTTCGAGGCGCTCCAGGCCCGCCGAGCCGCGCAGCGCCGGGATCGCCGTCTCCCGTGCCCAGGAGGCGAGTTCGGCCCCGCGGCCGTCGGCGGCGCGGGCCTCCCACATCATGGCGACGGTCACCCGGCACCGCCGCCGAGGGCGTCGTACGCCTGGCCGTGGACGTCACCGTGGTGCAGGTCCACGCCCGGGACGTGGACGTCGGTGACGGGCAGCGAGGAATCCGCCGACAGGTCGAAGGCGGACGGCGCGCGGTCGCGCCACACCATCTCGGAGCCCAGCGCGGCCACCATCGCGCCGTTGTCGGTGCACAGGCCGGGGCGCGGCACCCGCAGCTTGATCCCGGCCCGGTCACAGCGCTGCTGGGCCATCTCGCGCAGCCGCGAGTTGGCCGCGACCCCGCCGCCGATCATCAGGTGGTCGACGCCGTTGTCCTTGCACGCCCTGACGGCCTTGCGGGTCAGCACGTCGGTGACCGCCTCCTGGAAGGACGCCGCCACGTCGGCGATCGGCACCTCCTCGCCGGCCCGGCGCTTGGCCTCCACCCAGCGGGCGACGGCGGTCTTCAGACCGGAGAAGGAGAAGTCGTACGCGGGGTCGTTCCGGCCGCTCAGGCCGCGCGGGAAGGCGATCGCCTTGGGGTCGCCCTCGCGGGCCGTGCGGTCCACGATCGGACCGCCGGGGAAGCCCAGGCCGAGCACCCTGGCCACCTTGTCGAAGGCCTCGCCGGCCGCGTCGTCGATGGTCGCGCCGAGCGGGCGGACGTCGGTCGTGATGTCCTCGCTGAGCAGCAGCGAGGAGTGCCCGCCGGAGACCAGCAGCGCCATGGTCGGCGAGGGCAGCCGGCCGTGCTCCAGCTGGTCGACGCAGATGTGCGAGGCGAGGTGGTTGACCCCGTACAGCGGCTTGTCCAGCGCCCAGGCGTACGCCTTCGCGGCGCTGACGCCGACCAGCAGCGCGCCGGCCAGGCCGGGGCCCGCCGTCACGGCGATGCCGTCCAGGTCGCTCGCCTTGACCCCGGCGGTGTCCAGGGCGCGCTGGATGGTCGGGACCATCGCCTCCAGGTGGGCCCGGCTGGCGATCTCCGGGACGACGCCGCCGAAGCGGGCGTGGTCGTTGACGCTGGAGGCGACCGCGTCGGCCAGCAGCGTGGTGCCGCGCACGATGCCGACGCCGGTCTCGTCGCAGGAGGTCTCGATGCCGAGGACGAGCGGTTCGTCAGCCATGGCGGGTGTCCTCAATGTCCTTCGGGTCGGTGCTGTCGGTGCTGTCGGTGCTGGGGTGGTCGAGGCGCATCACCAGCGCGTCGACGTTGGCGGGCTGGTAGTAGCCGCGCCGGATGCCCACCGGCTGGAAGCCGTGGCGCTCGTACAGCCGCTGGGCGCGCGGGTTGTCCACCCGCACCTCCAGCAGCAGTTCGGCGCAGCCCCGCCGGGCGGACTCCCGGATCAGGTCGGTGAGCAGCGCCGCGCCGAGGCCGACGCCCTGGTGGCGTTCGTCGACGGCGATGGTCTGGACGTCGCCCTCGCCGGCGATCGCCATCAGTCCGGCGTAGCCGACGATCGTGCCGTCCGCGGCGGTGGCGACGGTGTAGTGGCGGGTGCCGCCGGGGTGGGTCTCGGCCAGCTCGGACCAGTACATCCCGTGGGACCAGGCGTCCTCGGGGAAGAGCCGCAGCTCCAGTTCCATCACCGGCTCGATGTCCCACCAGCGCATCGGGCGCAGGGTGGTGCCGTGGTTCACGCCGGGAGCACCGCCTTGTAGCCGGCCGGCACCTGGGCGTCCGGGCGGCGCAGGTACAGCGGCACGTTCGGCAGCAGCTCGCGCCCGGCGGCCAGCTCGGCGGCGGCGAAGCCGGCCAGGGCGCCGGCCGAGACGTGCTCGGGGCCGTGCGCGCCCGGGAAGGCGTCGGGGTAGAGCAGCGCGCCGGCGCCGACCGATCGCGGCCGCGGCGACAGCTCGGCCGGGCGGTCCACGCCGGGGCCCTCGGTGCGGCGGCCGTCGGCGTCGTAGGAGGCCCAGTAGACCTCCTTGCGGCGCGCGTCGGTGGCCACCGTGAACGGCTGCCCGGCCAGGCCCTCGGCGCGCGCCTGGAACGCGATCGCGTCCAGGGTGCAGACGCCGTGCACCGGCAGGCCCAGCGCGTGGCCGAGCGCGGCGGCGGTCACGAGGCCGACCCGCAGGCCGGTGTACGGGCCGGGGCCGACGCCGACGGCGATGCCGGTGAGCTGCTGCTTGTCGACGCCGGCCGTCCGCAGCACCCGGTCGATGGCGGGCAGGAGCAGTTCGCCGTGGCGCCGGGCGTCGACCTGGTCGGTCTCGGCGAGGACGGCCGTGCCGTCGTGGACGGCGGCGGTGACGGCGGGGGTAGCGGTGTCGAACGCGAGCAGCAGCACGGGTCAAGGTTAGACCGACGTTGGGCCGACCGGCCGATCGATCCGGCGTACCACTGCGGAACACACGTCCGAGCCGCTGCGGAGCGGCCCGCGGGACCTGGCACGATTAGGGCGGTACGTACAGCGGACGGCGGCGGGAGCGGCAGTGGCGAAGATGGGTCCTGGAGTGGTGGTCACGGGGCTGACCCTGGGAGCCCTGGCGGTCGTGAGCCTGCTGGCCTTCCAGGCGAACGGCGCCCAGGACCGCGCGGGCGCCGCCCGGCCGACCGCCACCGCGACGGCCGGCGGCCCGGCCACCTCGGCGGCGCCGAGCACGACCCCGACCCCGACGGCACCGACGCTGCCGGCCTCCTCGGGCACCGGCACGCGGGTCGTCTACTCGGTCTCCGGCCACTACGTGTGGCTGATCGAGCCGAAGAAGAACCCGCAGGTGGTCGCGGCGTTCCCGGTCACCCCGGGCACGGTCGAGCCGACCCCCGGCGCGTACCCGGTGTACAGCCGCACGGCCACCACCACCGGGACGGACGGCAAGCAGATCGAGCACGTGGTGCGCTTCGCGCAGCAGAACGGCGTGGTCTTCGGCTTCAGCGCGGCCGTGGACGGCGCGACGCCGACCGCCGACCCCAAGACCAAGACCGGCGGCATCCGCAGCTCCCGCCAGGACGGTCAGCTGCTGTGGGACTTCGCCCCGAAGGACACCAAGGTGGTCGTGGTCGCCTGAGGCGCGCCCGTCCGACTCGTGGTCACCTGAGGCGCGCGCGTCCGGCCTGGGCCGTCAGGCCGCGCGGGGCGTGTCCGTCCCGGCGTCGTCGGCCCGGCGCGGCGCCGGTTCGGGCGGGGTGGACACCGCCTCGGCCGCGGCGCACGCGGCCAGCAGCGCCCGCATCGGCTCCCCCGGAGCGCGACGGGCGGACTCTCCGGCCCCGGTGGTGCGCACGGCGCGCTCCGGGGCGGGGGTGGTGCTCGACATGGCGCCTCCCTAGTTAGGCAGACCTAACCGCAGCACCCATCCCATCACGCCCGGCGCCCCCCTCGCAACACTTTCCCGACAGCCTGTCGGCAAACGGACGGCGAAGCCTCCACGCGGTCCGACGGGCCGTCACGCCAGCTTCGCCAGCTCGACGTCCTCCCAGCGCGCCCCGATGCCGGTCAGCAGCACACGGCGCGGGTCGTGGTCCTCGCCCGCGGTGTCGCCGATCGCCCGCTCGATCCGCACCTCCAGACGGTCCTCGGACAGCCGCTCGACCTTGCCCTCGCCCCACTCGACCACCACCACCGACTCCGGCAGCGACACGTCGAGGTCGAGGTCCTCCATCTCGTCCAGGTCGCCGCCCAGCCGGTACGCGTCCACGTGCACCAGGGCCGGACCGCCCACGAGCGACGGGTGCACCCGGGCGATCACGAAGGTCGGCGAGGTCACCGCGCCGCGCACCTGCAGGCCCTCCCCCAGGCCCCTGGTCAGCGTGGTCTTCCCCGCGCCCAGCTCACCCGAAAGGAGCACCAGGTCCCCCGGCCTCAGCAGCGCGGCCAGCTCCCGGCCGAGCCGGCCCATCCGCTCCGGGGTGGGGACGGTGAGAGTGGCGTGCGAGCCCATGCGCGTGTCTTGCCCTTCGGTCCGTACCGGGCGCGCCGACCACCGGCCGCCCCCGCTACCGTGCCACATCCGCGGCCGGGCGCGCGCCGCGGTCCCCGGCCGTCCCTCAGACCGGATCGAGGACGGACGGCGGCGGCTCGGCGGCCCCGCCGAACGCCGCGGCCCGCCTGAGCAGCGCGGCCAGGTGGTGGTCCACCAGCTCCGGGCGCTCCAGCATCACCAGGTGGCCGGCGCCCTCGACGATCACCAGCTCGGCGCCGGGCAGTTGCTCGGCCATCGCCTCGCTGTGCGCGGGCGGCGTCAGGAGGTCCTTGGTGCCGGCCAGCACCAGCGCCGGCAGGCCGCGCAGGGCCGCCAGCGCGGCGGTCTTCTCGTGCGCGCCGAACACCGGGTAGAACTCGGCGACGACGTCGATCGGCGTGGCGTCCAGCAGCTGCTCGGCGAAGCGCACCACGCCCGGGTCGACGTCCTTCGAACCGAACGAGAACTTCCGGTAGAACACGGCCGCGACGTCCGAGCCGAACCGGCGGGTCGCCTCCACCAGCTCCACCTGACGGCCCAGCAGCTTGACCACCCCGGGCGCGACCCGCTTGAACAGCTTCGCGCCCGCCGACGGCAGGCCCAGGCTGACCTGGTCCCAGTTCCCCGCCAGCGTGCCCACCAGCGCCACGCCGGCCACGCGCTCGCGGAACAGCTCCGGGTGCTGGTCGGCCAGCGCCATCACCGTCATGCCGCCCATCGAGTGGCCGACCAGCACCAGCGGCCCGGTCGGCGCGACGGCGTCGATCACCGCCTTGAGGTCCCCGCCCAGCTGGTCGATGCTCGCGGGCTCCCCGGCCAGGTAGGAGCGGGAGCGCTCCGAACGGCCGTGGCTGCGCTGGTCCCAGAAGACCAGCCGCAGGCCGTCGCGCAGCGCGGCCCGCTGGAAGTGCCAGCTGTCCTGGTTCAGGCAGTAGCCGTGGCTGAAGACCACGGTCAGCGGCTCGGCGGCACCGCCCGCGTCGTCCCAGCCGGTGCCGTCCAGCTCGACGTACAGCTCGGTGCCGTCCGGTGCGGCCACCGTCCGCGGGCGCCCGCGCAGCGAACCGTACGGCGCACCGGCGTCCAGCTCGGCCCGGGCCCGGCGGCGGGTCGCCCGGCCGACCGTCAGCCGTTCGATCGCCACGCCGGCCGCGGCCCCCGCCGCCAGCACGCCGACCGAGATCCCGATCACGCCCGCCCGGCTCACCCCGGACGCCGCCTTCGCGACCGCCCCGGCCGGGCCGTCGGACTCCGTCATGCGCGGACCGTGCCGTCCAGGTGGCGCCGCGGCACCCGGGCGCCGATCCGGGTCACGATCTCGTACGCGATGGTGCCGCAGGCCCGGGCCCAGTCCTCCGCGGTCGGCTCGCCGCGCTCACCGCTGCCGAACAGCAGCACCTCGTCGCCGACCTGCGGGGTGTCCCCGCCGAGGTCCACGACGAACTGGTCCATCGCCACCCGGCCCGCCACCGTGCGCCACTTGCCGCCGATCTGCACCGGCCCGGTGCCGCTCGCGTGCCGCGGGACGCCGTCGCCGTAGCCCACCGGGACGAGCCCCAGCGTGGTCGGCCCCGGGGTGGTGTAGTGGTGGCCGTAACTGACCCCGTGCCCGCCGGGCACGTGCTTCACCAGCGCCAGCCGCGCCGTCAGCGACATCACCGGGCGCAGCCCGAAGTCGGCCGGCGAACCCACCTCGGGCACCGGCGACAGCCCGTACGCGGCCAGGCCCGTACGGACCAGGTCGAAGTGCGACTCCGGCAGCAGCAGCGCGGCCGGCGAGTTCGCCAGGTGCCGCACCTCGGGGCGCAGCCCGGCGGCCTCCGCGTACGCCAGCGCGGTGTGGAAGGCGTCCAGCTGGGCCTGGATCGACGGGTGCCCGGGCTCGTCCGCGGCGGCGAAGTGCGACCAGACGCCGACGACCGTGAGCAGCCCCTCGGCCTCGGCGCGGCGGGCGGCGTCGACCAGGGCCGGCCAGTCGTGCGGCTGGCAGCCGTTGCGGCCGAGGCCGGTGTCCGCCTTCAGGTGCACGCGGGCCGGGATGCCGGTCTCGCGGACCGCGGGGAGCAGCTCGTCGAGCGCCCACTGCCCGCTGACCGAGATGTCCAGGTCGGACAGGAGCGCCTGCCGCCACGGGCCGCCCGGCGTCCACAGCCAGCACAGGACGCGGGCCTGCTCCGGGCCGATGCCCGCGGCCCGCAGCGCCAGCGCCTCCTCGGGCGTCGCGCAGCCCAGCCACCCGACCCCGTTCGCGACCGCCTCGCGGGCACACGCGACCGCGCCGTGGCCGTAGGCGTCCGCCTTGACCGCGAGCATCACCGCCGCGCTCGCGACGCGTTCGCGCAGCGCGGCGAGGTTGCCGCGCAGGGCGCCCAGATCGATGGTCGCCTCGGCCCGTACGCCGTCGGTGAGGGTGGCCGAGCCGGCCGTCTTCGCAGTTGTCATCAGGGTCAGTCTCCCAGACGTCCCGGAGTCCTCGCCGAACGCCCCGTCGGCGCGGCGCCCCACGGCCGCCGTCCACCCGCTGCTCCGACCTGCACCGGACCGGCTCTCCGCTACCACGGACGCCCCGGCCCCACCCCCGGTTCCGCTCCCCTCCACACACGAGACGTCGGCCGAACCGACTTCCCACCGGAGCGAACGGTCCAACCCCGACACGAGAGCAGCACACCGAAAGTCGGCCCACCCGACTTCCCGCGCCTCATCCTCAGCCCCGCCTACCCGCCCGCACATCTCGCCGCACCCAGGACGTCGCCGCCCACGGAGGGCACCGCTCGCCACCCCACCCGGGCGTCCCTCCACGCCATCCAGGGCGCCGACTGCGCCGCTTCATGGTGGCCGCCCCGACCTGAGAGCATGCGCGCGCCACCTCACCTGCACGCCCTGCCTCGCCACCGTCGGCGCCGCGTGTGCCGCCCCGGAGGCAGGCCGCGCCACACCACCACCAGCGCACCCACCACCCAGCAGCCGGCCAGGCCAGGCCAGGCCAAGCGAGCAAGCCACCGGTCCGGAGGCAGGCCGCGCCACACCACCACCAGCGCACCCACCACCCGGCAGCCGGCCAGGCCAAGCGAGCAAGCCGCCGCCCCCCGCCGCGCCCTACCCCGCCCGCACGGCCCGCCACACCACCGGCAACGCCTCGGCCACCGCCATGGCCGTCGCCGGGGCGCCCGGTGTGCCCGCTGCCCGGCGGCCGGCCAGGCCGTGGAGGTAGGCGGCGACCGAGGCGGCGTCCAGTGGGGTCAGACCGGCGGCGAGGAGGGAGCCGGCCAGGCCTGCCAGGACGTCGCCGCTGCCGGCGGTCGCCAGCCAGGAGGTGCCGGTCGGGTTGACGCGGACCGCGCCGCCGGGGTCGGCGATCACCGTCGTGGAGCCCTTGAGCAGGACGGTCGCCCGGTAGGCGGCGGCGAGGCGGCGGGCGGTGGTCAGCCGGGTGGCGGCCAGGTCGTCGGCGGCCGGGGGTGGTGTGCCGTCGGCGCCGGCGAGCAGCCGGGCGGCCTCGCCGGTGTGCGGGGTGAGCAGTGTGGGCGCGGTGCGGCCGGCCAGGGCGGCCGGGCCGAGGCGGCCGAGTTCGGTCAGCCCGTCCGCGTCGACCAGCACCGGGACGTCGCTCGCGAGCGCCTCGGCGAGGGTCTGCCGGGCGGTCTCGCCGCCGCCCGGGCCGACCACCCACGCCTGCACCCGTCCGGCGCCGTGCGGCCCGCCCTCGGTGACGAGCGTCTCGGGGAAGCGCCGCACGACCTCCTCGGCCGCCGCGCCGACGTACCGGACCGCGCCGGCGCCGCCGCGCAGCGCCGCGGCGACGGCCAGCACCGCCGCGCCGGGGTACGTCGCCGACCCGGCCGCCACGCCGACGACGCCGCGCCGGTACTTGTCGCTCTCGACGCCCGGCTCGGGCAGCAGCGCCGCCACGTCCGCGTGCTGGAGGGCGGTCACGTCCGCCTCCGGCAGTTCCAGCCCGATCCCGACGAGTTGGAGCGTCCCCGCGTACGAGGCGCCCGGGTCGACGAGCAGGCCGGGCTTGTACGTGCCGAAGCACACGGTGACGTCGGCGCGCAGCGCTTCGCCCGGCACCTCGCCGGTGTCGGCGTCGACCCCGCTCGGCAGGTCCACGGCCACCACCAGGCCGCGCCGGGCGGCCTGCGCGTACGGCAGCGCCCCGGACCGCAGCCCGCCGCGGCCGCCGATGCCGACGATCCCGTCCAACACCAGGTCCGCGCGAGAGAAGTCGGCCAGGCCGACTTCCTGCTCCACGACCACCCGTCCGCCCGCCGCCCGCACCGCGCCGAGCCCGCCCGCGTGCGCTCGCTCGGGCGCGAGCAGCACCGCCGTCGCCCGCGCACCGCGCCGGGCCAGCGCGGCGGCGGCGTACAGGGCGTCACCCCCGTTGTCCCCGCTGCCCGCGAGCACCACCACCCGACTGCCGTACACCCGGCCCCGGCGGCCCGTCAGCAGCCGCGCGCACGTCGCCGCGAGCCCCGCGGCCGCCCGCTGCATCAGAGTTCCGTCGGGCAGCCGGGCCATCAGCTCCCCCTCGGCGGCCCGGACTACTTCCACACGGTGTGCATGACGCATTCGGAAGCTCCTTCAGCAGACGCCGACGCCGGCCCGCGGCACACTTTCGAGTGACCCTACTTCGATCCCCCGCCGGCACCGGTCCGTACGCCTACGGTGTCGCACGTGGACCTGCTCCAGACGTTCCTGAGGCTGCATGTGCCTCAGTTCTTCAAATCCGAGCTCTTCCAGCCCGAAGAGGAGATCGTCATCGCGCCGTCAGCGGGCGGCACTCACGAGCACGCGGTCGCGTGGTTCGCCCGGACCGTGGCCCGGGAAGCGGTCGAGGAGCTGTACGTCAGCACGGCCAGGGGGCTGATCACCCCGGCGGGCCGGTTCGTCCCGGCCGCCACCGTGGCCCCGGTGGGCCACTTCCGGGATCAGGCTCCGTGGGCACCATCCGCCGGCGTCGCGCTCGTCCTCGAACTCCCGTCGACCTGTCCGCACAGGGCGCGCGAGCCGAAGCGCCTCGGCTACGCAGCCGCCGACATCCCCTACTACCTGCTGGTCGACCGCACTGCGGGCAGGGTCACGCTGTTCACGGCCCCGGAGAACGGCGACTACACAGCGCACACCCAGACCGACTTCGGCAAGCCGGTCGACCTGCCCGCCCCGTTCTCCTTCACGCTCGACACGGCGCCCCTGCGGTAGCCGCAGGGGCGCCGTGGAGAGGGGCCGGGACTACTCGACCGTGACGGACTTCGCCAGGTTCCGCGGCTGGTCGACCTCGTGGCCCTTGGCCGTGGCCAGCTCGCAGGCGAAGACCTGCAGCGGGACGGTGGACACCAGCGGCTGGAGCAGCGTCGGGGTCGCCGGGATGCGGATCAGGTGGTCGGCGTACGGCACGACCGCCTCGTCGCCCTCCTCGGCGATCACGATCGTCCGGGCGCCACGGGCGCGGATCTCCTGGATGTTGGAGACGATCTTGTCGTGCAGGATCGAGCGCCCGCGCGGCGAGGGCACGACCACGACGACCGGCAGCCCCTCCTCGATGAGCGCGATCGGGCCGTGCTTCAGCTCGCCGGCCGCGAAGCCCTCGGCATGCATGTAGGCGAGCTCCTTGAGCTTGAGCGCGCCCTCCAGGGCCACCGGGAAGCCGACGTGGCGGCCGAGGAACAGCACCGAGCGGGCGTCGGCCAGCGAGCGGGCCAGCTCGCGCACCGGCTCCATCGTCTCCAGCACCTGCTCGACCTGCTTCGGCGCGTCGCCGAGCTCGCGGATGATCGTGAAGATCTCGTCGCCCCACTTGGTGCCGCGGACCTGGCCCAGGTACAGGGCGACCAGGTAGCAGGCGACCAGCTGGGTGAGGAACGCCTTGGTCGACGCGACGGCGACCTCGGGACCGGCGTGCGTGTACAGCACCGCGTCCGACTCGCGCGGGATCGTCGAGCCGTTGGTGTTGCAGATCGCCAGCACCTTGGCGCCCTGCTCGCGGGCGTGCCGCAGGGCCATCAGGGTGTCCATGGTCTCGCCGGACTGCGAGATCGCGATGACCAGCGTGCCCGGGCCCATGATCGGGTCGCGGTAGCGGAACTCCGAGGCGACCTCGACCTCGCAGGGGATGCGGGTCCAGTGCTCGATCGCGTACTTGGCGATCATGCCGGCGTGGAACGCGGTGCCGCAGGCGACGATGACGACCTTGTCGACGGAGCGCAGGTCGGCGTCGGAGATCCGCAGCTCGTCGAGGGTCAGGCGGCCGTCGGTGCCGATCCGGCCGAGGAGGGTGTCGGCGACGGCCTTCGGCTGCTCGGCGATCTCCTTGAGCATGAAGTAGTCGTAGCCGCCCTTCTCGGCGGCGGAGGCGTCCCAGTCGACGTGGTACTCGCGCACGTCGGCCGGCGTGCCGTCGAAGTTGGTGACGGTCACGCCGTCGTGGCGCAGCTCGACGACCTGGTCCTGGCCCAGCTCGATCGCCTCGCGGGTGTGCGCGATGAACGCGGCGACGTCCGAGGCGAGGAAGTTCTCGCCCTCGCCGCGCCCGACGACCAGCGGCGAGTTGCGGCGGGCGCCGACGACGACGTCCGGCATGTCGGCGTGCACGGCGACGAGGGTGAAGGCGCCGTCCAGCCGGCGGCAGACCACCCGCATGGCCTCCGCGAGGTCGCCCTGGTAGGCCTCGCCGAGCAGGTGCGCCACGACCTCGGTGTCGGTCTCGGAGCGCAGGGTGTGGCCGCGCTCGGCGATCTCGGCGCGCAGCTGGGCGAAGTTCTCGATGATGCCGTTGTGCACGACGGCCACGCGGCGGTCGTCGTCCAGGTGGGGGTGGGCGTTGGCGTCCGTCGGGCCGCCGTGGGTGGCCCAGCGGGTGTGGCCGATGCCGGTGGTGCCGCCGGGCAGAGGGGACTCGGCGAGCGACTTCTCCAGGTTGGCGAGCTTGCCGGCCCGCTTGTCGGTGGCGAGGCTCCACTGCCCGTCGGAGCCCTGGACCTGCACGGCGACACCGGCCGAGTCGTAGCCCCGGTACTCCAGTCGCTGCAGGCCTGCGATTACTACGTCGAGGGCGGACTGCGCGCCCACGTATCCAACAATTCCGCACATGCGTGCCAGCATAAGGGCGGGTCTGGGCCCGTTTTCCCACCTTTCGCGAACAGTGCGTGACCGACACCACAACCACCGTGAACGCCGCCACCGCTCACAATGGAGGACGTGCTGACCGAACTCTGTACCCGGGGCGCGACCGCCCCCGGCCCCTCGCCGTCCCCCTACGTGGACCTCAGCCGGGCCGAGTGGAGCGCCCTTCGCGAGCGTACGCCGCTGCCACTGACCGCCGAGGAGGTCGAGCGGCTGCGCGGTCTCGGCACGGCACTCGACCTGGACGAGGTCCGGGACGTCTACCTGCCGCTGTCCCGGCTGCTGAACCTGTACATCCACGCCACGCACGACCTGCGGGGGGCGCTGGGCACGTTCCTGGACACCCCGGACACCGAGCGCACCCGCACGCCGTTCATCATCGGCGTGGCCGGCTCCGTCGCGGTCGGCAAGTCGACCACCGCCCGGCTGCTGCAGGCCCTGCTGGCCCGCTGGCCCGAGCACCCGCGGGTCGAACTGGTCACCACCGACGGCTTCCTGCTGCCCAACGCCGAGCTGCGCCGCCGGGGCCTGATGGCCCGCAAGGGCTTCCCCGAGTCCTACGACCGCCGCGCGCTGATGCGCTTCGTCGCGGACGTGAAGGCGGGCAAGGACCGCGTCAGCGCCCCGGTCTACTCGCACCTGGTGTACGACATCGTGCCGGACGAGCGGCTCACCGTGGAGCGCCCGGACATCCTGATCGTCGAGGGCCTGAACGTCCTCCAGCCCGCCCTGCCCGGCACCGACGGCCGGACCCGCCTGGCGGTGGCCGACTACTTCGACTTCTCGATCTACGTCGACGCCCGCACCGACGACATCGAGCACTGGTACCTGGACCGCTTCCGCAAGCTGCGCGAGACCGCCTTCCAGGACCCGAACTCCTACTTCCGCCGCTTCACCGAGGTGCCGGAGGAGGAGGCGATGGACTACGGCCGCCAGGTCTGGCGCACCATCAACAAGCCCAACCTGCTGGAGAACGTGCTGCCGACCCGGGGCCGGGCCACCCTGGTCCTGCAGAAGGGCCCGGACCACAAGGTCCGCCGGGCCCTGCTGCGCAAGCTCTGACGCCCCCTCGGAGCAGACCGCGAAGGCCCCCGCCGCGCCCCCTGATGTCCAGGGGCCGCGGCGGGGGCCTTCGTCACGTCCGGGCTCAGCCCAGGTGCGTCCGCACGGCCTCGGCCAGCTTGGCGGCGACGCCCTCGGCCTGGACGGCGTCCGCGGCCTCGACCATGACGCGCACCAGCGGCTCGGTGCCCGACGGGCGCAGCAGCACCCGGCCGGTGGAGCCCAGCTCGGCCTCGGCCTCGGCGACCGCGGCGGCCAGCTCGGTGCTGGTCTTCACCCGGCCCTTGTCGACGCCCTTGACGTTGATCAGGACCTGCGGCAGCCGGGTCATCACGGCGGCCAGGTCGGCGAGCGGCTGCTTGGTGGCGGCCAGGCGGGCGCCCAGCATCAGGCCGGTCAGGGTGCCGTCGCCGGTGGTGGCGTGGTCCAGCAGGATGACGTGGCCGGACTGCTCGCCGCCGAGCGCGAAGCCGTGCTCCTTCATCGCCTCCAGCACGTAGCGGTCGCCGACGGCGGTCTCCACCAGGTCGACGCCCTCGCGCTCCATCGCCAGCTTGAAGCCGAGGTTGGACATCACGGTGGCGACCGCGGTGTTGCGGCGCAGGGTGCCGGCCTCCTTCATGGCGACGGCGAGGATGGCGATGATCTGGTCGCCGTCCACCTCGTTGCCGTCGGCGTCGGCGGCCAGGCAGCGGTCGGCGTCGCCGTCGAGGGCGATGCCGAGGTCGGCCTGGTACTCCTTCATCGCCGTGCGCAGCCGGTCCAGGTGGGTGGAGCCGACGCCGTCGTTGATGTTGAGGCCGGTGGGCTCCGCCCCCAGGGTGTGGACGACCTCGGCGCCGGCCCGGGCGAAGGCCTCGGGGGCGACGTAGGCGGCGGCGCCGTGGGCACCGTCGATGACGACCTTGATGCCGTCCAGGCGGTTGGGCAGGACGCCGATCAGGTGGGCGACGTACTTGTCGAAGCCCTCGGTGTACTCGCGCACCCGGCCGACGGCCGCGCCGGTCGGACGGTTCCACTCCTCGCCGCCGAGGGCGTGGGCGCGGTAGTGGGCCTCGATCGCGTCCTCGATCGTGTCGTCCAGCTTGTGGCCGCCGCGGGCGAGGAACTTGATGCCGTTGTCCGGCATCGCGTTGTGGCTGGCGGAGAGCATCACGCCGAAGTCGGCGCCGAGCGCGCCGGTGAGGTACGCCACGGCCGGGGTGGGCAGCACGCCGACGCGCAGCACGTCGACGCCGGAACTGGCCAGGCCCGCGATGACCGCGGCCTCCAGGAACTCGCCCGACGCCCGCGGATCGCGGCCGACCACCGCGACCGGCCGGTGGCCGTCGAAGGCGCCGGCCTCGCCGAGCACGTGGGCCGCCGCGACCGACAGGCCGAGCGCGAGCTCCGCCGTCAGGCCCACGTTGGCCACTCCGCGCACGCCGTCCGTACCGAAGAGTCGTCCCACTGTCCCGTCCTCCATCAACCAGTCCCGGAAGTCCACTCGGTCCCCGGCCGCCGCACAGTAGCCGGGGAACGCGTCGCCCCGGAGTACACGTGGTACTCCGGGGCAACGGTTGCGCAAACCAGGGGGCGGCGCCGCCAGGGCGGTACGCACCCCCTGGGACGCGATTAGCGCTTGCTGTACTGCGGCGCCTTGCGGGCCTTCTTCAGACCGGCCTTCTTGCGCTCGACGGCGCGGGCGTCACGGGTCAGGAAGCCGGCCTTCTTCAGCGCGCCGCGGTTGTTGTCCACGTCGGCCTCGTTCAGGGCACGGGCCACGCCGAGGCGCAGCGCGTAGGCCTGGCCGGAGACGCCGCCACCGCTGATGCGGGCGACGACGTCGTAACGGCCGTCCAGCTCGAGGAGCTTGAAGGGCTCGTTCACGGTCTGCTGGTGCACCTTGTTGGGGAAGTAACCCTCGAGGGTGCGACCGTTGATCTTCCACTGGCCGGTGCCGGGGACGATGCGCACGCGGGCGATCGCCTCCTTGCGACGGCCCAGGCCGGCGCCGGGGACGGCCTCGCCGAAGCGGCCGGCCAGCGACTCGGAGGTGTAGCTCTCCTCGGAGGTGTACTCGCCCTCGACGGCCTCAACGGCCTCGTCGAAGTCGACCTCAAGGGTTTCAGTGGTCTCGGCCACGGTGTTCCTCAGCTCTTTTCAGTGTTGGGGGGCTTGGTGGCCGAATTACTGCGCGACCTGGGTGATCTCGAACGGCACCGGCTGCTGGGCAGCGTGGGGGTGCTGGTCGCCCGAGTAGACCTTCAGCTTCGAGAGCATCTGACGGCCCAGGCTGTTCTTGGGGATCATGCCCTTGATGGCCTTCTCGACGGCCTTCTCCGGGTTGTTCGCCAGCAGGTCGTCGTAGCGCACCGAGCGCAGACCGCCCGGGAAGCCCGAGTGGCGGTAGGCCAGCTTCTGGGTCTTCTTGTTACCGGACAGGTGCACCTTGTCGGCGTTGATGATGATGACGAAGTCACCAGTGTCAACGTGCGGCGCGTAGATCGCCTTGTGCTTGCCCCGGAGGAGGTTGGCGGCCTGGGAAGCCAGGCGGCCGAGCACGACGTCGGTCGCGTCGATGACGTGCCACTGACGCTGGACGTCGCCGGGCTTGGGGCTGTACGTACGCACGGTCGTAGCCTTCGCTTTTCAGTGAGTGAGTCCTGACAGGAGCACCCGGACGGAAGAGCAGCCTGATCACCCTTGGACGCAATTCAAGGGTGACCGCTGGTCGTCGACCTGATGTCTCCGGCGTACCGACCTCTCACGTGAGATAGAGCGAGCCAATACGCACATCAAGCGTCCAGGTTACCGGGCGGGCGGGGAGGGGTCAAAATCCCGCTCCCACCGGCCGCGGGACCGGCCGCCCGTCACTCAGCGTTCGCGCTCGACCCGGGTGACGTCCCAGACCGGCTCGGACGACTCGAACACCCGGCCGTCGGCCCCGAACACCAGGTAGCGGTCGAAGGTCCGGGCGAACCACCGGTCGTGGGTGACGCACAGCACCGTGCCCTCGAAGGCCTCCAGCCCGGCCTGCAGCGCCTCGGCGCTCTCCAGGTCCAGGTTGTCGGTCGGCTCGTCGAGCAACAGGGCCGTCACGCCGGAGAGTTCGAGCTTGAGGATCATCAGCCGGGCCTGCTGGCCGCCGGACAGCGACTCGAACTTCTGCTCCTCCTGCCGGTCCAGCTCGTAGCGGCGCAGCGCGCCCATCGCGGCGCCGCGGCTGAGCGCGTGCTCCTCCTCCACGATCGAGCGGACGGTGCGCCCGAACAGCTCCGGGTGGGCGTGCGTCTGCCGGAAGTGGCCCGGGACGACCCGGGCGCCGAGCTTCCACGCCCCCGTGTGCGCGACCGTCTCGTCGCCGGCCAGCAGCCGCAGGAGGTGCGACTTGCCGGCGCCGTTGGCGCCGAGCACCCCGACCCGCTCGCCGTAGAAGACCTCCAGGTCGAAGGGCTGCATCAGGCCGGTGAGCTCCAACTGCTCCATGGTGAAGGCCCGGACGCCGGTGCGCCCGCCCTTGAGCCGCATGGTGATGCTCTGCTCGCGCGGCGGCTCCTCCGGGCGGCCGGCCTCCTCGAACTTCTTCAGCCGGGTCTGGGCGGCGGCGTAGCGGGTGGCGAGCGCGTGGCTGACGGAGGCGGCCTGGCGCAGGGTGACGACCAGCTTCTTGAGCTTGGCGTGCTCCTCGTCCCAGCGCCGGCCGAGCTCCTCGAAGCGCGCGAAGCGGTCCTTGCGGGCCTCGTGGAAGCTGTCGAAGCCGCCGCCGTGCACCCAGACGCTGCTGCCGGCCGCGCCGGACTCGACCGCGATGATCTTGTCCGCGGTCTTCGAGAGCAGCTCGCGGTCGTGTGAGATGTACAGCACGGTCTTCGAGGTGGCCTTGATGGCCTCCTCCAGCCAGCGCTTGCCCGGGACGTCTAGGTAGTTGTCCGGCTCGTCGAGGAGGAGCACCTCCTCCGGGCCGCGCAGCAGCGTCTCCAGGACGAGCCGCTTCTGCTCGCCGCCGGAGAGGGTGTTCAGGCCGCGCCACTGGGCCTTGTCGAAGGGCACGCCGAGGGCCGCCATGGTGCAGACGTCCCAGTCGGTCTCGTAGTCGTAGCCGCCGACGTCGGCCCAGTCGGAGAGCGCCTGGGCGTAGGCCATCTGGGTCTTCTCGTCGTCCTGCGCGATCATCGCGAGCTCGGCGGCGTCCACCGCGCGGGCGGCGGTGGCGATCCGCTCGGGGGCGACGGAGACCAGCAGGTCGCGCACGGAGGCGTCGGCCGGCAGCGCGCCGGGGGTGGCCGACCGGTCCTCGCGGCCGGTGGTGCCGACGAACTGGCGCATCACGCCGAGCCCGCCGCTGATCGTCACCGAGCCGCCGTGCGGCTGGATGTCGCCCGCGATCATGCGCAGCAGCGTCGTCTTGCCGGCGCCGTTGGCCCCGACCAGGGCGACCGCGGCGCCCTCGCCGACCCGGAAGGACGCGTCGTCGAACAGCACCCGTCCGTCCGGCAGGTAGTACTCAAGGTGCGAAATCTCGACGTGTCCCATGGGAGCGATTGTCCCAAGCCGACGCCTCCGGCCAAAACGGATTAGGGGCCGGCCTCCGGAGACGGGCCCTAACCGGCGGCCGGCTGCCCGGGCAGGGTCCGCATGCGCCGGGCCTGGCGGTTGCGCTCGGCCAGCTGGTCGTCGGCCGGGTAACCGACCTCCTCCAGCGTGAGCCCGTACGGCCGGATCACGTTGACGGCCGAGTTGCGGACGCCGCCGGCCAGCACCTCGCCGGGGAACTCCACCGGCCGGTGCCCGTCGCCGACCAGCAGCATCGCGCCGACCAGCGCCCGGACCATGTTGTGGCAGAACGCGTCGGCGCGGACGGTGGCGACCGCGAGCGAGCCCTCCTGGGCGGCGTAGGGGTCCACCGGGACGCGGTCCCAGTGGAGCTCCAGCAGGGTGCGGATGGTCGTCGCGCCCTCGCGCTTCTTGCAGTACGCGGCGAAGTCGTGCTCGCCGAGCAGCAGCTTGGCGGCCTCGTTCATCCGGTCGAGGTCGAGCGGCCGGTCGTGCCAGAGCACGTGCCCGCGCAGCAGCGGGTCCACCCCGCCCTGGTGGTCGGCCACGCGGTACGCGTAGCGCCGCCAGATCGCCGAGAAGCGCGCGTCGAACCCGGGCGGCGCCTCGCCGACCCGGTAGATCCGGACGTCCCCGGGCAGCCGCCCGGCCAGCCGGCGCAGCAGCTTCTCGCGGTGCGCCTCCCACAGCTCGGCCGGCAGGTCGACGTGCGCGACCTGGCCGCGCGCGTGGACGCCGGCGTCGGTGCGGCCGGCCACGGTCAGCGGGAACAGCTCGCCGCTGCGGGTGACGACCTGCAGCGCGCTCTCGATCTCCTCCTGGACCGTCCGGCGGCCGCCCTTCTGGCGGGCCCAGCCGGAGAACTCGGCGCCGTGGTAGGCGAGGTCGAGCCGGACCCGGACGTAGCCGTCGGCCGGGCCGTCCTTCACCGGCGGCTGCTCGGCGCAATCGTTGACCACTGCTTCTCTTCTCCCGGGGACCTCGAAGACAAGGAACGGGCCCGCTCCCCCATCGCTGGGAGAACGGGCCCGCGGTACACCTAGAGGTGTCAGGCCTGCTCGGCGGCCTCGGCCTCGTCGGCCTTGGTCTCGACGGCGGCGGCCTCGTCGGCCTCCTTGACGGCGCGCTTGGTGGCGGCCTCGGCCTCGCCGACGGCGGTCTGCGCGACGGTCAGCGCCTCGACCAGCTCGATCACGGCCATCGGGGCGTTGTCGCCACGACGGGGACCGACCTTGGTGATGCGGGTGTAGCCACCCGGGCGGTTCTCGTAGCGCGGCGCGATCTCGGTGAAGAGGGTGTGCAGCACGGCGATGTCGGTGATCGTCTTGCGCACCAGGCGACGGTTGTGGATGTCGCCCTTCTTCGCCTTGGTGATCAGCTTCTCCGCCAGCGGGCGCAGGCGGCGGGCCTTGGCCTCGGTGGTGGTGATGCGGCCGTACTGGAACAGCTCACGGGCCAGACCGGCGAGCAGCAGCGGCTCGTGGTGCGGGCCACCGCCGAGGCGGGCACCCTTGGTGGGACGCGGCATGGAATTACTCCTTGGATCTCCGACTGCGGCCGTACCAGGTACCGCAGCGGGCGTACGGGCACTGTGCCCGCACGACTTTCACGACGACGGGGACGGTCCTCGCGAGAACCGCCCCCGCGGCCAAATCTCTTAGTACTGCTCGGTCTCGGCGTAACCCGCGTCGTCCAGGTCGTCGGCGCCGAAGGCGTCGGCGGCCGCGGTCGGGTCGAACCCGGGCGGGCTGTCCTTGAGGGCCAGGCCCATGCCGGCCAGCTTCGCCTTGACCTCGTCGATCGACTTCGCACCGAAGTTGCGGATGTCGAGCAGGTCGGCCTCGGAGCGGGCCACGAGCTCACCCACGGTGTGGATGCCCTCGCGCTTGAGGCAGTTGTAGGAGCGGACCGTGAGCTCCAGCTCCTCGATCGGCAGCGCCAGGTCGGCGGCCAGGGCGGCGTCCGTCGGGGACGGGCCCATGTCGATGCCCTCGGCGTCGATGTTCAGCTCGCGGGCGAGGCCGAACAGCTCCACCAGGGTCTTGCCGGCCGAGGCCATGGCGTCGCGCGGACGCATGGCGGGCTTGGTCTCGACGTCGACGATCAGCTTGTCGAAGTCGGTCCGCTGCTCGACACGGGTCGCCTCGACCTTGTAGGTGACCTTCAGCACGGGGCTGTAGATCGAGTCGACCGGGATGCGGCCGATCTCCTGGCCGGAGGCCTTGTTCTGGACGGCGGAGACGTAGCCGCGACCGCGCTCGACGGTCAGCTCCATCTCCAGCTTGCCCTTGCCGTTCAGCGTGGCGAGGACCAGCTCCGGGTTGTGCACCTCGACACCGGCCGGCGGCGCGATGTCGGCGGCGGTGACGACACCCGGGCCCTGCTTGCGCAGGTACATCACGACCGGCTCGTCGTGCTCCGAGGAGACGACCAGCTGCTTGATGTTGAGGATGAGGTCGGTCACGTCCTCCTTGACCCCCGGCACGGTGGTGAACTCGTGCAGGACGCCGTCGATGCGGATGCTGGTGACAGCGGCACCCGGGATCGACGACAGGAGCGTGCGGCGCAGGGAGTTGCCGAGGGTGTAGCCGAAGCCCGGCTCCAGCGGCTCGATCACGAACCGCGAGCGGAACTCGTCGACGACCTCTTCGGTCAGCGAGGGGCGCTGAGCGATAAGCATGGGGGGTAATCCTCCGGTTGTCTTCGGCACCCACTATTTGATGCCGACAGGACCAAGCGTACGGGGTCTCGCACAAAACGAGACCCCGTACGTGGTTTAAAGCAGGACCGGCGTGCCCGAAGGCGCTGCGTCAGACGCGGCGGCGCTTCGGCGGACGGCAGCCGTTGTGCGGGGTGGGGGTGACGTCCTGGATCGAGCCGACCTCCAGGCCGGTGGCCTGGAGCGAACGGATCGCGGTCTCGCGGCCGGAGCCCGGACCCTTCACGAAGACGTCAACCTTGCGCATGCCGTGCTCCTGCGCGCGACGGGCAGCGGCCTCGGCGGCCATCTGCGCGGCGAACGGGGTGGACTTGCGCGAGCCCTTGAAGCCGACGTGGCCGGCGGAGGCCCAGGAGATCACGTTGCCCGCGGGGTCGGTGATCGAAACGATGGTGTTGTTGAACGTGCTCTTGATGTGCGCGTGGCCGTGAGCGACGTTCTTCTTTTCCTTGCGGCGGATCTTCTTCGCGCCGGCAGCCTGACGACCCTTGGGGGGCATAAGTCTGTTCTCCTACTGAGGTGGTCGGTCCGCTGACCCGCGGGCCGGAGGGATGTCCGGTTACGGGACGGACTACTTCTTGCCCGGCTTCTTCTTGCCGGCGATCGCGCGACGCGGGCCCTTGCGGGTACGCGCGTTGGTGTGGGTGCGCTGGCCGCGGACCGGCAGGCCACGGCGGTGACGCAGACCCTCGTAGCAGCCGATCTCGACCTTGCGGCGGATGTCGGCGGCCACCTCACGGCGGAGGTCACCCTCGACCGTGTAGTTGGCGTCGATGTACTGGCTCAGCTTGACGAGGTCTTCCTCGGAGATGTCGCGAACGCGGACATCCGGGTTGACACCGGTCTCGGCCAGGGTCTGCTGGGCGCGGGTACGGCCGATGCCGTACACGTAGGTAAGGGCGATCTCGATCCGCTTCTCACGGGGGAGATCAACGCCGGCGAGGCGTGCCATTCAAGGCTCCTGTGTTTCTTCAGAGGTCTTGCGTGCTACCTACTCCGACATCTCACGATGAGGGAGCCCCGGCCTCTGACCGGGGGCGGCAGTCCGTCCGGTGTCCCGTAGACGGATCGGGTAGCCCGCTTATGACGTTTTTCGCGTCGCGCGAAGTACTACGAGAAATGCTGGGGAGAGATCAGCCCTGGCGCTGCTTGTGGCGCAGGTTGTCGCAGATCACCATGACCCGGCCGTGGCGGCGGATCACCTTGCACTTGTCGCAGATCTTCTTGACGCTCGGCTTGACCTTCATGTTCAGGTTCTCCGGGTCTAGATCTGACGTTCTTACTTGTAGCGGTAGACGATCCGGCCGCGCGTGAGGTCGTAGGGGCTGAGCTCCACGACGACCCGGTCGTCCGGCAGGATGCGGATGTAGTGCATGCGCATCTTGCCACTGATGTGCGCGAGGACCTTGTGACCGTTCTGCAGCTCGACCTTGAACATCGCGTTCGGCAGAGACTCGATCACGGTGCCCTCGATCTCAATGGCGCCTTGCTTCTTAGCCATGAACTGCGAGATCCACCTTCCGGGACCGGCTACCGTATGCGGAACGCTCGTGCGAACCTGGGTTCACCCCGTCCCCGAGGGGAAGAGGGCGCGCTGAAGCACGCTACGAGTGAGCCGACGGTCCATCCTACGCCAGCGCGTCCGATGGGCCAAAACGAGGCTCCCGCGGGACGGCCGCGTCACACCCCGGCGGACACCGCCAGCGGCTCGACGTGCGCGGTGCACGCCGAGCAGCGGCGGGCCGCCTCGGGTATGTCGGTCAGGCACTCGGGGCACGGACGCTTCGGGGTGGCCGGCTTCTTCGGCAGGTACCGGGCGGTGGCCTTGCCCACCGGCAGGACGACGCAGAAGTAGAGCACCGCGGCGGTCATCACGAACGCGATCACCACGTTGAGGAACTGCCCGTACGGGAAGGTCACGTTGGCGACCGTCGCCTTGTACGAGCCGAAGTCGCCGGCCGCGCCGACGACCACGCCGACCAGCGGGGTGAGGAACGCGGACACGAAGCCGGTCACCACCCCGGTGAACGCGGCGCCGATGACGACACCGACCGCCATGTCGACGACGTTGCCGCGCATCATGAAGTCGCGGAATCCCTTGAGCACGTGCTCTCTCCTCGCTCTGAGCCCACAAGTAGCCACTGCCAGCCGATAAAAATAGGACAAAAGCCCTGGAGGTCCAAACCTCCAGGGCTCCGGTGCCTTGTCGGCGGCGGCAGTCGGCCGCCGGGCGACTACGCGAGCGGGTCCGGCGCGGCCGTGACGCCGAGCTTCGCGAGCTCCGCCTTGCCGCCGTCGAAGGCGGTCAGGACCAGCGGGCCCTGCTCGGTGACGGCGACGGAGTGCTCCCAGTGCGAGGCCCAGGTGCCGTCGTTGGTGACGACCGTCCAGTCGTCCTCCAGCACGGTGGTGTGCGGGGTGCCCAGCGAGACCATCGGCTCGATCGCCAGCACGGTGCCGGGGATCAGCTTCGGGCCCTTGCCGCGGCCGCGCTCGACGTAGTTCAGGACGTGCGGCTCCATGTGCATCGCGGTGCCGATGCCGTGACCGCCGTAGCCCTCGGTGATGCCCCACTTGCCCTTCGGCGGCAGCGGCTGGCGGCGGATGAAGCCCTCGATCGCCTTGGAGACGTCGACCAGGCGGTTACTCTTCTTCATCTGGGCGATGCCGGCCCACATCGAGCCCTCGGTCACCCGGCTCAGCATCTCGACCTCGGGGCGGACCTCGCCGACGGCGACGGTGATCGCCGCGTCGCCGTGCCAGCCGTCCAGGATGGCGCCGCAGTCGATCGAGATGATGTCGCCCTCCTGCAGCACCCGGTCGCCGGGGATGCCGTGCACGACCTCGTTGTTCACCGAGGCGCAGATCACGCCCGGGAACCACAGGCCGCCGTGGTGCGCGCGGAAGTTGGAGGTGGCGCCGTGGTCGGTGATCACCTTGTCCGCGACGTCGTTCAGCTCCTGGGTCGTCACCCCCGGGGCGACCGCCTCACGGCAGGCCTTCAGCGCTTCGGCGACGACCAGCCCGGCCGCTCGCATCTTCGCGATCTGCTCGGGGGTCTTGATCTCCACCATCAGGGTCACGCCTTCCACGTTCCGTTTGCCACTGCGTACCACCGTACGACGCCGTACGGCCGCGCTGCCCGGGATAGGGAGCGCGGCCGTACGTACGTCGCTAAAAAACTCAGCTGTCCTGCTTCAGCGCCTCGATCGCGCGCTGCGTCACCTCGTCCACCTTGCCGAGCGCCGAGATCGTCGCCACCAGGCCCTGCTGGACGTAGTAGTCGATGATC
This sequence comes from Kitasatospora sp. NPDC059408, assembly GCF_042751525.1. Taxonomy (NCBI): domain Bacteria; kingdom Bacillati; phylum Actinomycetota; class Actinomycetes; order Kitasatosporales; family Streptomycetaceae; genus Kitasatospora; species Kitasatospora sp. NPDC059408. The sequence continues at coordinate 73,871 of NZ_JBHYWI010000028.1, read as the reverse complement.
GGCTCGGTCTCCGTGTGGTAGACCTCCAGGCGCGTGCGCACCTTCTCCTCGGTGTCGTCCGAGCGCTGGTACAGCTCGCCGCCGCACTCGTCGCAGACGCCCGCGACCTTCGGCGGGTTGTAGTCCACGTGGAACACGTGGCCGCCGTCGTTGCGGCACAGGCGCCGGCCGGCGATCCGGCGGACGACCTCGTCCTCGGGGACCTCCAGGTCCAGCACGCCGTCGAGCGTGATGCCCTGCTCGACGAGGAACTCGTCCAGCGCCTTCGCCTGGCCCAGGTTGCGGGGGAAGCCGTCGAGCAGGAAGCCGTTCGCGGCGTCCGCCTGCAGCATCCGGTCCTTGGCCATCCCGATGGTCACCTCGTCCGGCACCAGGCGACCCGCGTCCATGTAGCTCTTGGCCTCGAGCCCCAGCGGGGTGCCCTGGCCGATGTTGGCGCGGAACAGGTCTCCGGTGGAGATGTGGGGGATGGACAGGGTCTTGGCGAGCAGGTGCGCCTGAGTACCCTTCCCGGCCCCGGGAGGACCAACGAGGACGATACGCATCAGCGGAGGAACCCTTCGTAATTGCGCTGCTGGAGCTGGCTCTCGATCTGCTTCACAGTTTCGAGTCCGACGCCGACGACGATGAGAACGCTGGTGCCGCCGAACGGGAAGTTGGTCTGCTGTCCGAAGGCGACCAGGGCGATCATCGGGATCAACGCGATCAGGCCCAGGTAGAGCGAACCCGGCCACGTGATCCGGGTCAGCACGTAGTTCAGGTACTCGGCCGTCGGCCGGCCGGCCCGGATGCCCGGGATGAAGCCACCATACTTCTTCATATTGTCGGCAACTTCTTCGGGGTTGAAGGAGATCGCGACGTAGAAGAAGGCGAAGAAGACGATCAGCAGGAAGTAGGTGGCCATGTAGATCGGGTGGTCACCCTTGACGAAGTTCGTCCGGATCCAGGTCGCCCAGCCGGCCTGGCTGTTGGTCAGCTGGACCACCAGGGCGGGGATGTACAGCAGCGACGAGGCGAAGATGACCGGGATGACACCGGCCTGGTTCACCTTGAGCGGGATGTAGGTCGAGGTGCCGCCGAACGCGCGGCGGCCGATCATGCGCTTCGCGTACTGCACCGGGATCCGGCGCTGGGCCTGCTCGACGAAGATGACCAGCATCACAACGATGACGCCGACGGCCACCACGGAGAGGAACTCGACCCAGCCGCCACCGATGGTGCCGGACTGCTTGATCGCCCACATGTTGGAGGGGAACTGCGCCGCGATCGAGGTGAAGATCAGCAGCGACATGCCGTTGCCGATGCCGCGGTCGGTGATCAGCTCGCCCAGCCACATGATGACGGTGGTGCCGGCGGTCATGGTGAGCACCATGACGGCGACCCGGAACACACCGGTGTCCGGCACGATCTGGTTCGCCAGCGGGCAGCCGGAGAACAGCGCACCGCTGGAGGCCGTCGCGACGATGCCGGTGCCCTGGAGCACGGCGAGCGCGATGGTCAGGTAGCGGGTGTACTGGGTGATCTTCGCCGTACCGGCCTGGCCCTCCTTCTTCAGCGCCTCGAGTCGCGGGATCACGACGGTGAGGAGCTGGAGGATGATGCTGGCCGTGATGTACGGCATGATGCCGAGCGCGAAGATCGTGAGCTGAAGAAGCGCGCCACCACTGAACAGGTTGACGAGCCCGAAGAGGCCGCTGTTCTTGGTCTCCTTCACGCACTCGTTCACGGCCGTGAAACTCACGCCGGGAATCGGGATGTGCGAGCCCAGCCGGAACAGCACCATGATGCCCAGCGTGAACAGCAGCTTCTTGCGCAGGTCGGGCGTCTGGAACGCCCGCGCGAACGCACTGAGCACGGTGCCTCCTGCGCCTCCCGCACGTCGTCGGCGGGAGGGTCGGTCCTGAATGGGGAGTTTGCGGTTCGGGCCCCCGTACAGACGGCACAGGCGAGCCTACGCGCAGCCTACAAGGGAACTCCACGGACTCTAACAGTGCGCAGCCACTCGGAAGAAGCGCGTACGGCCCCTCCCCCACTCACGGGGTACGGGATGCCCGGATTTGCCACACAAAAGAACGAGGACCACTCCGGCCGGTTTTCGGTCCGTGGCCGAACCGGAAAAGCGCGAACCCCGCACTTCCCGGAGGAAGTGCGGGGTTCGGAGCTGTGATCAGCGGGCTCAGACGAGCTCGGTGACCGTACCGCCGGCGGCGGTGATCTTCGCGGCGGCGGAGCCGGAGACGGCGTCGACCGTCACCTGCAGCGCGACCGAGATCTCGCCGGTGCCGAGCACCTTGACGAGGGAGTTCTTGCGAACCGCGCCCTTGGCGACCAGGTCCTCGACCGTGACCTCTCCACCCTGCGGGTAGAGCTCGGCCAGCTTGTCGAGGTTGACGACCTGGAAGGTGATCTTGAACGGGTTCTTGAAGCCCTTCAGCTTCGGCAGGCGCATGTGGAGCGGCATCTGGCCACCCTCGAAGCGCTGCGGAACCTGGTAGCGGGCCTTGGTGCCCTTGGTGCCACGACCAGCGGTCTTACCCTTGGAGCCCTCACCACGACCCACGCGGATCTTGTCGGTCTTGGCACCCGGGGCGGGACGCAGGTTGTGGATCTTGATCGGGTTGTCGCCCATGATCAGTCCACCTCCTCAACCGTCACCAGGTGACGGACCGTGTGGGCCATCCCGCGGATCTCGGGACGGTCCTCCTTCACCACGACGTCGTGCATGCGCTTGAGACCAAGCGAACGCAGGGTGTCACGGTGATTCTGCTTGCTGCCGATGTACGACTTGGTCTGCGTGATCTTCAGGCGAGCCATCAGGCGCTCACCCCAGCAGCACGCGCCCGCAGCAGAGCGGCGGGGGCCACGTCCTCCAGCGGCAGGCCACGACGGGCGGCGATCTCCTCGGGGCGCACGAGGCCCTTCAGAGCAGCCACGGTGGCGTGCACGATGTTGATCGCGTTGTCCGAGCCGAGCGACTTCGACAGGATGTCGTGGATGCCGGCGCACTCCAGGACGGCGCGCACCGGACCACCGGCGATAACACCGGTACCGGGGGCGGCGGGCTTCAGGAGCACGACGCCGGCGGCCTTCTCACCCTGGATGGGGTGCGGGATGGTGCCCTGGATACGGGGGACCTTGAAGAAGTTCTTCTTGGCCTCCTCAACACCCTTGGCGATGGCGGCCGGAACCTCCTTCGCCTTCCCGTAACCAACACCCACGGTGCCGTCACCATCGCCCACCACGACCAGCGCGGTGAAGGAGAAGCGACGACCACCCTTGACAACCTTGGCGACACGGTTGATCGCGACAACGCGCTCGACGTAAGCGGTCTTCTCGACGGCGGGGGCGTTGCCCCGGTCGTCACGCTTACGGTCGCGCCGCTCGCCACCGCCGGTGCCACCGCCGGCGCCGCTACCGCGGCGCTGGGGTCCAGCCATTGGAATTACCTCTCTCGATTACGTCCGTCGACTGAGTCGACGAGCGGCTTAGAAGTCGAGCCCGGCCTCGCGGGCCGCGTCCGCCAGGGCGGCGATGCGGCCGGCGTACCGGTTGCCCGCGCGGTCGAAGACGACCGACTCGATGCCGGCGGCCTTGGCGCGCTCGGCGACCAGGCTCCCGACCTTCTTGGCCAGCTCGGTCTTGTCGCCCTCGGCGCCCTTGATGGACACGTCGAGGGTGGACGCCGACGCCAGGGTGTGACCCTTGGCGTCGTCGATGACCTGGGCGACCATGTGACGGTTCGAACGCGTCACGACGAGGCGCGGACGCACCTCGGTGCCGACGACGCGCTTGCGAACGCGGATCGCGCGGCGCTTGCGAGCGGCGCTCTTGTAGGCGTTGCCCTTGCCGATCTTGACAGAGACACTCATCGCTTACTTACCACTCTTTCCGACCTTGCGGCGGATGACCTCGCCCGCGTACTTGACACCCTTGGCCTTGTACGGGTCCGGCTTGCGCAGCTTGCGGATCTTCGCGGCGACCTCGCCGACCTTCTGCTTGTCGATGCCGTCCACGTGGAACTTGGTGGCCGACTCGACGACGAAGGAGATGCCCTCGGGGGCCTCGACCAGGATCGGGTGGCTGTAGCCCAGCTGGAACTCCATGTCGGAGCCCTTCGCCAGAACTCGGTAGCCGACACCGCTGATCTCCAGCGACTTGCGGTAGCCCGCGGTCACGCCGGTGATCATGTTCGCCACCAGCGTGCGGGAAAGACCGTGCAGGGCCTTCGACAGACGCTCGTCGTTGGGGCGGGTGACGAGCAGCGTGCCGTCCTCGCCCTTACCGATCTCGATCGGCGCGGCGACGACGTGAGTGAGGGAACCCTTGGGGCCCTTCACCGAGATCGCCTGGCCATCGATGGTGACGTCCACGCCAGCGGGGACCTGGATGGGCAGCCGTCCAATGCGCGACATTGCTGTACCTCCGTTTCCCGAATTACCAGACGTAGGCGAGAACTTCTCCGCCTACGCCCTTCTTGGCGGCCTGCTTGTCGGTGAGGAGACCCGAGGACGTGGAGATGATCGCCACGCCCAGGCCGCCGAGCACCTTCGGCAGGTTGGTGGACTTTGCGTAAACGCGCAGACCCGGCTTGCTGATGCGCTTGATGCCGGCAATGGAGCGCTCACGGTTGGGACCGAACTTGAGCTCGATGGTCAGCTTCTTGCCGACCTCGCCCTCGGCCGGCTCCTCAACCTTGTAGGAGGAGATGTACCCCTCCTGCTGCAGGATCTGGGCGACGTGCGCCTTGATCTTGCTCGCCGGCATCGCCACGGAGTCGTGGTACGCCGAGTTCGCGTTACGCAGACGAGTGAGCATGTCTGCGATGGGGTCGGTCATGGTCATGATGGCCTCAGGCCTCTCTCGCCGTGGTTTCTCCGCGCCAGGTCCCCCCGCCGCACTCCGAGGAGTGCGGCGGGGGCACAGACGCAGGGGACCTGCGGCGTCGTAAGACTGGGTGCGAGCCCTCCCAGAGAAGGGCCACGGGCATCCATGGGGAAGCCGTGGCAGGGGGCCCGACCCCACAACCTTACGGGAATCCGTACGGGAGCCCAAAACGGGCTGATGTGGGGCCGGGCACCTCTGCGTCGCTAGCGGTGCCTAAAGCTCTGGACTACCAGGAGCTCTTGGTCACGCCCGGCAGCTCGCCGCGGTGGGCCATCTCACGAAGGCACACACGGCAGAGGCCGAACTTGCGGTACACCGAGTGCGGACGGCCGCAGCGCTGGCACCGGGTGTAGGCCCGGACGCCGAACTTCGGCTTGCGCTCGGACTTCGCGATGAGGGACTTCTTCGCCATTGGCTCACGCCTCCTTGAACGGGAAGCCCAGAGCGCGCAGGAGCGCCCGGCCCTCGTCGTCGGTCTGAGCGGTGGTCACGACGGTGATGTCCATACCGCGCTGACGGTCGACCTTGTCCTGGTCGATCTCGTGGAACATGACCTGCTCGGTCAGACCGAACGTGTAGTTGCCACGGCCGTCGAACTGCTTCGGGGAGAGGCCACGGAAGTCACGGATACGCGGCAGGGCCAGCGACACCAGACGGTCCAGGAACTCCCACATGCGGTCACCGCGGAGGGTGACGTGGGTGCCGATCGGCTGGCCCTCGCGCAGCTTGAACTGCGCGATGGACTTACGGGCCTTGGTCACGGCCGGCTTCTGACCGGTGATCGCGGTCAGGTCGCGGATCGCGCCCTCGATCAGCTTGCTGTCACGGGCGGCCTCGCCGACACCCATGTTGACGACGACCTTGACCAGGCCGGGCGTCAGCATGACGTTCTCGTACGAGAACTGCTCCTGCAGCTGACCCTTGATCTCGGAGTTGTAACGCTCCTTGAGACGGGGGGTCACCTTCTCAACAGTCGTCTCAGACATCAGATGTCCTCACCGGTTCGCTTGGCAACGCGGATCTTGTTGCCCTCGTCATCGAAGCGGTAGCCAACGCGGGTGACGACCTTCTTGCCGTCCTTCTCCACGACCAGCTGGACGTTGGAGACGTGCACCGGGGCCTCGACGGTGACGATGCCACCCTGAGTGCCCGGGCCCGGCTTGGTGTGCTTCTTGACCCGGTTCACACCCTCGACCAGGACCTTGTTCTCGGCGGGCATGGCCTGGATGACCTTGCCCTGCTTGCCGCGGTCCTTGCCGGTGATGACCTGAACCAGGTCACCCTTCTTGATCTTCATGCTGTTCGCCATGGGTTAGAGCACCTCCGGCGCAAGCGAGATGATCTTCATGAACTTCTTGTCGCGCAGCTCGCGGCCCACCGGGCCGAAGATGCGGGTGCCACGGGGGTCACCCTCGGTGTTCTTGAGGACGACGGCGGCGTTCTCGTCGAACCGGATGTACGAACCGTCGGGACGACGGCGCGACTTCACGGTACGGACGACGACGCACTTGACGACGTCACCCTTCTTCACCGAACCGCCGGGGATCGCGTCCTTGACGGTCGCGACGATGACGTCCCCGATGCCGGCGTAGCGGCGACCGGAACCACCGAGAACGCGGATGCAAAGGATTTCCTTCGCGCCCGTGTTGTCGGCGACTCGCAGTCGCGACTCCTGCTGGATCACAGCTTTCTCCTGATCGTCAACGAGAGCTGACGGGCCGGCCGCTGCTCACACCAGCGCCCGCACGGGGCCTGGTGCACATACGGCCGTACCGCATCAACTTCGTTACTTGGCCTTCTCGAGGATCTCGACGACGCGCCAGCGCTTCGTCGCGGACAGCGGGCGGGTCTCCGCGAGGAGGACCCGGTCGCCGATGCCGCAGGCGTTCGCCTCGTCGTGCGCCTTCAGCTTGTTCGTACGGCGGATGACCTTGCCGTACAGAGCGTGCTTGACGCGGTCCTCGACGGCGACGACGACGGTCTTGTCCATCTTGTCGCTGACGACGAGACCCTCACGGGTCTTGCGGAAACCGCGCGTCTCGTTGGTGTTCTCAGTCATCAGGCGTTCTCCACCGTCTCGATGCCCAGCTCGCGCTCGCGCATCAGGGTGTAGATCCGCGCGATGTCCTTACGGACGAGCTTGAGCCGTCCGTGGTTGTCGAGCTGCCCGGTCGCCGCCTGGAAGCGGAGGTTGAACAGCTCCTCCTTGGCCTCACGGAGCTTGGCAACGAGACCCTCGTTGTCCAGCTCGCGGAGGTCAGCAGCCTTGGTGCCGGCCGACATCAGCTCTCACCTGCCTCGCGCCGGATGATCCGGCACTTCATCGGGAGCTTGTGAGCAGCGCGGGTCAGCGCCTCACGAGCCACCTTCTCGTTGGGGTACGACAGCTCGAACATGACCCGACCCGGGTGCACGTTCGCGATCCACCACTCGGGCGAACCCTTACCGGAACCCATGCGGGTCTCGGCCGGCTTCTTGGTGAGCGGACGGTCCGGGTAGATGTTGATCCAGACCTTGCCGCCACGCTTGATGTGACGGGTGACGGCGATACGAGCGGACTCGATCTGCCGGTTCGTCACGTAGGCCGGGGTGACGGCCTGGATGCCGTACTCGCCGAACGCGAGCTCGGTGCCACCCTTGGCAGCGCCGCGGCGCTTGGGGTGGTGCTGCTTGCGGTGCTTGACCCGACGGGGGATCAGCATGACGGTCAGGCCTCCGTTCCGGTGTTCTCGGCAGCCGGAGCCTCGGCGGCCGCGGCCGCGGGGGCCTCGGCAGCGGCGGGGCGACGGCCACGGCCACCGCGCTCGCCACCACGGCGCTCGCCACCGCGGGCGGGACGACCACCCTCGGGACGGGCCGGGCGGTTGCCCGAGCGGGCAGCGGCGTTCTCAGCGCGGACCTCGGCGATGTTCTTGACGTCGCCCTTGTAGATCCAGACCTTCACACCGATGCGGCCGAAGGTCGTCTTGGCCTCGAAGAAGCCGTAGTCGACGTTCGCGCGCAGGGTGTGCAGCGGCACACGGCCCTCGCGGTAGAACTCCGAACGGCTCATCTCGGCGCCGCCGAGACGACCGGAGCACTGGACCTTGATGCCCTTGGCGCCGGACTTCATGGTGCCCTGCATCGACTTGCGCATGGCACGGCGGAAGGAGACGCGGGAGGACAGCTGCTCCGCGACGCCCTGAGCCACGAGCTGGGCGTCCAGCTCGGGGTTCTTGACCTCAAGGATGTTCAGCTGGACCTGCTTGCCGGTCAGCTTCTCGAGGTCGCCGCGGATGCGGTCGGCCTCGGTGCCACGGCGGCCGATGACGATGCCGGGGCGAGCGGTGTGGATGTCAACGCGGACGCGGTCGCGGGTGCGCTCGATCTCGACCTTGGAGATGCCGGCGCGCTCCATGCCCTTCGTCATCATGCGACGAATGGCGACGTCTTCCTTGACGTAGTCCTTGTACAGCTTGTCGGCGTACCAGCGGGACTTGAAGTCCGTGCTGATGCCGAGGCGGAACCCGTGCGGGTTAACCTTCTGGCCCATTACCGGGTCCCTTCCTTGCTGCTGACGACCACGGTGATGTGGCTGGTCCGCTTGCGGATCCGGTAGGCACGACCCTGCGCACGCGGACGGAACCGCTTCAGGGTCGGGCCCTCGTCAACGTACGCCTCGCTGATGACGAGGTCGTCCACGTTGGAGTGGTTGTAGTTGTGCGCGGCGTTGGCAATGGCGCTGTCGAGCACCTTGCCGACGGGCACGGTGGCGGCCTGCGGAGCGAAACGCAGGACGGCCTGGGCCTCCGTGGCCGGCAGGCCACGGATGAGGTCCACCACGCGGCGGGCCTTCATGGGCGTGACGCGGATGTACCGCGCCTGGGCCCTGGCTTCCATGGTTGTCCCCTTGCTGGTGTAAGTCATTGAGTCGGTAATCTCGCTGGCGACTAGCGACGCTTCGACTTGCGGTCGTCCTTGACGTGACCGCGGAAGGTACGCGTCGGCGCGAACTCGCCGAGCTTGTGGCCGACCATCGACTCGGTGACGAACACCGGGACGTGCTTACGGCCATCGTGCACCGCGATCGTGTGGCCGAGCATGGCCGGGAAGATCACGGAGCGACGGGACCAGGTCTTGATGACGTTCTGGGTACCCGCCTCGTTCTGCGCGTCCACCTTCTTGAGAAGGTGGCCGTCGATGAAGGGGCCCTTCTTGAGACTGCGCGGCATCTGACCTGCTCCTAGCGCTTCTTGTTGGTCTTGCGGCGGCGCACGATGAGGGCGTTCGAAGCCTTCTTCGGGCTACGAGTGCGACCCTCCTTCTGGCCCCACGGCGAGACCGGGTGGCGGCCACCAGAGGTCTTACCCTCACCACCACCGTGCGGGTGGTCGATCGGGTTCATGGCGACACCACGCACGGTCGGGCGGACGCCCTTCCAGCGCATACGGCCGGCCTTGCCCCAGTTGATGTTCGACTGCTCGGCGTTGCCGACCTCGCCGACGGTGGCGCGGCAGCGCGCGTCGACCAGGCGGATCTCGCCGGAGGGCATGCGCAGGTGCGCCATCTTGCCCTCACGCGCGAGCAGCTGGATGCCGGCACCGGCGGAGCGGGCCATCTTGGCACCGCCACCGGGACGCAGCTCCACCGCGTGGATGGTGGTACCGACCGGGATGTTGCGAAGCGGCAGGTTGTTGCCCGGCTTGATGTCGGCGCCAGCGCCGTTCTCGATCCGGTCACCCTGCGCGATGCCGCGCGGCGCGATGATGTAGCGCTTCTCGCCGTCCGCGTAGTGCAGGAGCGCGATGCGCGCGGTGCGGTTCGGGTCGTACTCGATGTGCGCGACCTTGGCCGGCACGCCGTCCTTGTCGTGACGACGGAAGTCGATCACGCGGTAGGCGCGCTTGTGACCGCCACCCTGGTGGCGAACGGTGATCCGACCGGCGTTGTTACGGCCGCCCTTGCTGTGCAGGGGGCGAACCAGCGACTTCTCCGGCGTGGACCGCGTGATCTCTACGAAGTCGGCCACGCTGGAGCCACGACGGCCCGGCGTAGTCGGCTTGTACTTGCGGATGCCCATTTGGCTCTCTCGTCCTCGTCCTTATCGACGATCACGATCTCCGTTAGGAGACCGGACCACCGAAGATGTCGATGCGGTTGCCCTCAGCCAGCGTCACGATGGCGCGCTTGGTGTCCTTGCGCTTGCCAAAGCCCGTCTTGGAGCGCTTGCGCTTGCCCTGACGGTTGAGCGTGTTGACGGACTCGACCTTGACCGAGAAGACCGCCTCGACGGCCTGCTTGATCTGGGTCTTGTTGGCACCGGGCGACACGACGAACGTGTACTTGTTCTCGTCGAGGAGCGAGTAGCTCTTCTCCGAGATGACCGGCTTCACCAGGACGTCACGGGGGTCCGTGAACGTCTTGCTCGTGATCTCTGCAGCCATCAGGCGGCGCTCCCTTCGAGCTCGCCCTCAGCAGCCACGGCCTTGGCGGACGCGGCGGGACCCGCCACGAAACGCTCGAAGGCGGCCTGGGTGAAGACCACGTCGTCGGAGACGAGCACGTCGTAGGTGTTCAGCTGACCGGCGTCCAGGATGTGCACGTGCGGCAGGTTCCGGGCGCTCTTCAGACCCAGCTCGTCGGCACGCTCGACGACGAGGAGGATGTTCTTGCGCTCGGTGATCTTGCCGAACAGACCCTTGGCGGCCTTGGTCGACGGCGCCTCGGTCGCGACCACGTCGGTGACGACGTGGATGCGGTTGTGGCGGGCCCGGTCGGTGAGCGCACCGCGCAGGGCGGCGGCGATCATCTTCTTCGGGGTCCGCTGCGAGTAGTCGCGCGGCACGGGACCGTGCACGACGCCACCGCCGGCGAACTGCGGGGCGCGGGTCGAGCCCTGACGGGCGCGGCCGGTGCCCTTCTGGCGGTACGGCTTCTTGCCGCCACCGCGGACCTCGGCACGAGTCTTGGTCTTGTGGGTGCCCTGACGGGCCGCAGCGAGCTGCGCCACGACGACCTGGTGCATCAGCGGAACGCTGACCTTCGCGTCGAAGATCTCGGCCGGCAGCTCGAGGCTGCCGGTCTTGTCGCCCGAGGGCGACAGGATGTCAATGGTGCTCATATCCTCACAGCCCCTTCGCCGCGGTGCGGACGAGGACGAGGCCGCCGTTCGGGCCCGGGATTGCGCCCTTGATCAGGAGCAGCCCCTTCTCCGCGTCAACGGCATGGATGGTCAGGTTCTGGGTGGTCACACGCTCGTGGCCCATCCGGCCGGCCATCCTCACGCCCTTGAACACGCGACCCGGGGTGGCGCAGCCACCGATCGAGCCGGGCGAGCGGTGCTTGCGCTGCACACCGTGACCGGCGCCGAGGCCCCGGAAGTTGTGGCGCTTCATGACACCGGCGAAGCCCTTGCCCTTGGAGGTGCCGGTCACGTCGACCTTGACACCCGCCTCGAACAGCTCCGCGGTGATCTCCTGGCCGAGGGTGTACTCGGAGGCGTCCGCGGTACGGAGCTCGACCAGGTGGCGGCGGGGGGTGACACCGGCCTTGGCGAAGTGACCCGCGAGGGGCTTGTTCACCTTGCGCGGGTCGATCTCGCCGAAGCCGATCTGGACGGCGTCGTAGCCGGCCGGGCTGTCGGCGGTGTGGACCTGGGTCACGACATTGGGCCCAGCCTTGACGACGGTCACCGGAACGATCCGGTTGTTCTCGTCCCAGACCTGGGTCATGCCGAGCTTCTCGCCCAGGATGCCCTTAATCTGCTTAGCCATCTTCGGTGCGCCTCTCAGAGCTTGATCTCGATGTCGACGCCCGCCGGCAGGTCGAGACGCATGAGCGAGTCAACCGTCTTCGGCGTGGGGTCGAGGATGTCGATCAGACGCTTGTGAGTGCGCATCTCGAAGTGCTCGCGCGAGTCCTTGTACTTGTGCGGCGAGCGGATGACGCAGTACACGTTCTTCTCAGTGGGCAGCGGCACCGGGCCCGCGACCTGCGCACCAGTACGAATCACCGTCTCGACGATCTTCTTCGCCGAGGAGTCGATGACCTCGTGGTCGTAGGCCTTGAGCCGGATGCGGATCTTCTGTCCCGCCATGGCTACTCAGTAGTCCTTTGTCCTTAGTTGCCGCACGACTCCCTCTCCGACCCCCGCGCTCGGGCGTGTCGCACTCGCGCTTGCAAAAAACCGGCGAAGAACTCGTCGGTTTCAAGATTTCGGGGTGGGGGAGCCGGGCCGAGACCCCGCTCACGCTTCCCGGAAGATTCCCGTACTTTCGCCCCGCAGCTGCCGTGGCGTAGAACTCACGCTTGACGGCCATCACGGGAACGACGAGTACCTGGGACTCGCTTCCGGTCCTCCCGGCGGGAGGCGCGCAGCATCGGCACTCAACCGAGCAACTTGGACATACTGCCACATGGAGCAGCCCGGATGCCAATCGGGGCCGGTGAGGTGTACCTCACCGGCCCCGATCGTCACCCGTTGGGGGTCAGTCCTTCGGCGGGCGGCCGCACACGACGTCGTACTCCTTCGAGGTCGCGTTGGCGCAGTAGAGCTTCTTCTGATCCGGCCCGAAGGTGTACTCGGACAGGTTCATGTTGATCGGGTTGCAGGCCTGCTTCCCGTTGTACGGCGAGTACTTGGGGCACTTCCCGTTGTCCAGCTGCTGCAGGTGGGCACGCAGCGCGTCCAGGCCCATGTCCTCGACGCCCGGGTTGGTGGACGGCATGAAGCGGTTGGCCGACCACGAGCCGCCCATGGTGGCGAACAGGGCGATCGCGCAGATCAGGCCGGCGGCCAGCTGGGACAGCACGCGCGGCGAGATCCGGGCGGCCCGGGCCGGGGCGACCTCCTCCAGCGTGCCGCGGATCCAGCCGAAGACGCGCTCGTACGTGAGCATCACACCGAGGACGGCCAGGATGATCAGGCAGTAGAAGATGATCCAGGTGGTGCGCGGGTACAGCTGGACGGCCTGGGTGTGCTCCATGTGGGAGGCGAACCAGAAGCGCAGCAGCCAGGCGCCGGCGAGCACGAAGCCCGCGGTGCGGACCACGACGTTGCGCAGGCCGAGGCCCACGCCGATGCCCACGCCCAGGAGCAGCAGGACGCCGAAACCGGTCTGGCCGGCCAGCTCGCCCGATGCCGGGTAGTCGTGGTAGGTCAGGTCTCCGGCGCGGTCGGAGGCCCAGCCCATGACGTACGCCGGGTCGATGTAGGTGTTGATGTACGCGTAGCGGTCCATCGTCGTGGCGCCCAGGCGGACCAGCTGGTACAGCAGCGGCGCGCCGATCACGGCGGCGGTGACCAGCAGGGTGGCGAGGAACACGAGCGCGCGCTTGATCGCGACCCGGCCCCGCCGCCACGGGAACAGCATCAGGCCGAGGATGAACGAGCCGGGCGCGGCCCACAGGTACCAGCCCGAGTACCAGAGGAACATCACGCCGAACGCGGCGCCGAAGCCGAGGCCGCGCAGCACCGCGGAACGGACCGAGAGCTCGTCGGCGCGGCGGATCTCACGGAAGCAGGCCGCCAGCAGCGGCAGCAGCACCAGCATCGAGCCGTGGCTGTACGGGCGGATCGGGTCGAGGAAGACGATCGAGGTCGGCACGGCGACGGCCATCGCCCAGAACGGGCGCAGCAGCATCCGCCACGAGAGGTAGGCCATCGGCCCGACCAGCGCGCTGAGGATCAGCTGCAGGTCCTTGAGCGCGTGGCCCACGCCGGCGACGCCGTGGTGGAAGAGCTTGGCCCAGACCGCGAGCAAGGCGGGGAACAGCGGGGGGTAGACCCCCGGCAGGCCCTTGCCGCGCATCATGTCGTTGGCCATGCCCATGAGGTTGCCGGGGTCGCCCTCCTGGCCGCCCAGGCCCCACGGGGTGCCGTGCAGCGCGACCACGATGCCGCCGGCGACGACACCGGTGCCGAGGCCCGCGACGGCCGCGCACGCCAGGCGCTGCGCGACCTGGTAGTAGCGCAGCGTGCCGCGGTAGGCGAGGAACAGCAGCACCGCGAGGACGGGGATGCCGAGCAGCGCCGCGTACTGCTGGATCTTGGCGAGGCCGCTGACCTGGCCGATCCGGGTGACGGGATTGACGCTGATGTGCGTGCACAGCAGCATGAACCCGAGGGCGACGACGACGCTGACCACGCCCTCCCCCAGCGGGAGGAACCAGCGCTTCTCGGTCCAGCGCTCGAAGCGGCCGCCCGCCCGGGCCGTCGTCGTCTCTCCGGACGACGCGCCTCTGGCGCCGCCGGGCGTGCTGGAGGGGGCGCCGACGACGTCCGGTGCCAAATCCGTCATGTCAATTCGCTTCCGTGAAGCGGCACTCTGCCGCAGGTCGGGCCGGCTCGCCGGGCGAGCGGGGTCGGCGGGCGCCGGCCGGGGGCACCCGGTCGCCACGGAACGTCCCCGGAAAGCCGACGGGACGTCCACGCCCGACACGCTAGCAAGCCGATGCCGGGCCCCACCCGTTCGGTCACGGGGTACGGGCCCGGCGGTCACGCGCCGTGATCAGCTACGGCCGGCCAGTTCGCGGCGCGGTGCCGCGGCCTTCTTGGTGGCCGGCTGGATCAGCTTGAGGTGCTTGGGCATCCGGCGGATCATCGCCAGCAGCAGGACCAGGCCGGCCCGGGCGAGGTAGATCGTCGCCTTGATCGGGGAGGCGCTGGGCGTGCCGGTGGTCCGCTCGCGCATCGCGACCGGCACCTGCCGGATCACGAAGCCGCAGCGGGCGGCGCCGACCATGCTCTCGATCGTGTCGCCCAGGTACTCGACCGGGTACCACTGGGAGAAGAACTCGATCATCGGCTTGTTGCAGGCCTTGAAGCCCGAGGTGGTGTCGGTGAGCCGCGTGCGGGCGACCCGGGACAGCACCACGGAGAGCAGCTTCATCGCCCAGGAGCGCGGGCCGCGCACCTTGTACGAGCCCTCGCCGGCGAAGCGGGCCCCGATGACCAGGTCCGCCTCGTCCAGCTTGGCGATCAGCGTCGGCACGTACGACGGGTCGTGCTGGCCGTCGGCGTCGCACTGCAGCGCGATGTCGTAGTCGTGCAGGTGCGCGTAGCGGTAGCCGAAGCGCATCGCGCCGCCGACGCCCAGGTTGTAGGGCAGCTGGGCGACCTTGGAGCCGTGCGCGGCGGCGACGGCCGCGGTGTCGTCCACCGAGCCGTCGTCGACGACCAGGGTGTCGACGCCGGGCAGCTTCTGCTGGATCTCCCGCAGGATCTTGGGCAGCCCCTCGGCCTCGTTCCAGGCCGGGAGGATGATCAGTACCCGCTTGCCGTCGATCATGCCGTCACCCCGGGGTCGTTCGCCTTGGCGGCGTCGTTGTTGCTGCGCGCGATCGGGTAGTCGTGGTGCTCGGCCAGGTACGCGCGCATCATCGCGACGTCCTCGGCCAGCGTGCGGGTCTCGGCCTCCAGCCGGGAGGCCTCCCAGCTCAGGTGCAGCGAGACCATCAGCACCAGGATGAAGCCCGCGAACAGGACCAGGCTGACGCCGGAGGCGATGCCGAGCCGGCGGGCGGTGGAGTCCAGGATCGTCGGGAAGAACCCGAGCGGCGCGACGACGACGCCGATCGCGAGCCAGATCGCCGCGTACTTCTCCCGGAGCTGCTGTCGGCGCAGCAGCTCCAGGATGTAGACGAGCACCAGCACGCCGGTGATCGAAGTGATGACGGTGAGATGCACGACGGGGAGCGCCTTTCAGCGGCTGTGTGGCGTGGCCAGAGTAATGACAGTTTAAAAGGCGCGGCGGAACGGACTGCCGCCGCCGGTTGTACGGGGCCCGCGCAGATGGTGTCAGACTTCTGACGACTGACGCGCCGCCATGGTTGCACCCGGTTCCACGGCGGTCGCGGCCGGAGCCGTCAGGGACCGCGCGAGCGCCCACAGCATGGCAGCAGCGCTCACCGCGGCACCAGCCAGGTAGGCCAGTTCGACGCGGGTCGCGATCGCCCCCGGCACCGCGGTGACGGCGACGAGCACCACCGTGCCGGCCAGCCAGGACAGCAGCTGCCGCTGGTGGCGGCCGAGCGAGAGCAGCGCCTGGCCGAAGACGGTCGCGAGCATGTAGCAGAGCGTGCCGAGCGACAGCCACAGGAAGTCGGCCGAGCCGAGCACGTCCTGCGCCTTGAAGAACAGCCGGATCGCCCACGGGCCGAGGATCACCGTCGGCACGCCGGCCGCGGTGCACATCAGGGCGACGATGCCGCCGGTGCGCAGCAGGACCTTGCGGAACTCCCCGTGGTTGCCGGCCGCCGCGGCGCCGGACAGCGAGGAGACCAGCGAGGCCTGGATGGCCGCGTACGCGAAGAGCGGCACCCGGGCCAGCACCACCGCGTTGAGCAGCGCGGCGATCAGCGCCTTGGAGGAGGGCGAGAGCACGCCCACGCTCACCACCGCGGCGTTGACCATGAGCTGCGCGAGCAGCGTCGAGCCGGTCAGCAGGCCGAGCCCGGTGACGACGTCGCGCCAGGCCGGGGCCGGGCCGCCGCGCCGGTCGGCGAGCACCGAGCGCATCCCGATCACCGAGGCGGCGAGCGGGGCCACGACGAGGATCAGGCTGAACGCGAACGCCGAGTGCACGCCGAACAGCGGGATCAGCGCGGCCAGGCCGATCCGCAGACCGCCGTCGACGCCCAGCTGGAGGCCGTAGGAGCCGAACCGGCCGAGGCCGGCCAGCGCGCCGCGGGCCACCGAGCTGACGGCCAGGCCGACCAGGGCGCCGCCCATGCCGGCCACCAGGCCGATGTCGCCGGAGAAGAAGCGGTCCGCGATCGGGCGGGCCGCCACCGCGACGCCGGCCAGCACGACGGCCAGCACGGCGGCGGTGGCCAGCAGCACCCGGCGGATGGCCGGGCCGGGGCCGTGGCCGGCCACGTCGCGGGCGGCCACCAGCCGGTTCAGCTCCAGCTCGACCGGCGAGAACAGGCCGTACCCGACCGACATGACCAGCGTCCACAGCATGGAGACGCCGGCCACCTGCGTGGTGTCCAGGCCGTGCCCGGCGAGCGCCAGGAAGATGTACGAGGAGGCACCGAGCACGACGGTGCCCCCCGCGACGAGCCGCACGCCGGGGGGCAGCGCCCCCAGCAGCCTGGCCACCGGGTTCGTCATCGCAGCGCGGCCTTGGCCTTCAGCGGCTCCCACCAGGCGCGGTTCTCGCGGTACCAGGCGATGGTGGCCGCGAGGCCGTCCTCGAAGCGGACCTGCGGGGCGTAGCCGAGCTCCTCGCTGATCTTGGTGATGTCCAGCGAGTAGCGCAGGTCGTGGCCCTTGCGGTCGGCGACCGGCTCCACGGACGACCAGTCGGCGCCCGCGGCCTGGAGCAGCAGCTCGGTGAGCTCCTTGTTGGTCAGCTCGGTGCCGCCGCCGATGTTGTAGACCTCGCCGGCGCGGCCCTTGCGCATGGCGAGCTCGATGCCGCGGCAGTGGTCGGAGACGTGCAGCCAGTCGCGGATGTTGCCGCCGGTGCCGTACAGCGGCACCTTCTTGCCGTCCAGCAGGTTCGTGGTGAACAGCGGGATGAC
This sequence comes from Kitasatospora sp. NPDC059408, assembly GCF_042751525.1. Lineage (NCBI taxonomy): Bacteria > Bacillati > Actinomycetota > Actinomycetes > Kitasatosporales > Streptomycetaceae > Kitasatospora > Kitasatospora sp. NPDC059408. Next base: position 56,480 of record NZ_JBHYWI010000028.1, on the reverse strand, counting down.
CTTCTCCGGGAACTGGTAGTGCCCGTAGTTGTTGGAGCAGCGGGTGACCACCACGTCCATGCCGTGGGTGCGGTGGTAGGCGAGCGCCAGCAGGTCGGAACCGGCCTTGGAGGCGGAGTACGGGGAGTTCGGGGCGAGCGGCCACTCCTCGGTCCACGAGCCCTCGGAGATCGAGCCGTACACCTCGTCGGTGGAGACGTGGACGAAGCGGGCGACGCCGTGCTTGCGGGCCGCGTCCAGCAGCACCTGGGTGCCGAGGACGTTGGTCACCACGAACGGGCCGGCGCCCTCGATCGAGCGGTCGACGTGCGACTCGGCCGCGAAGTGCACGACCACGTCGTGTCCGGGCATCACCTGGTCGACGGCGTCGGCGTCGCAGATGTCGCCGCGCACGAAGGCGTAGCCGCTGTGGTCGGCGACCGGGGCCAGGTTGGCCTCGACGCCCGAGTAGGTGAGCTTGTCGAAGACGGTGATCTGATCCGTTGCGTCGGCGCCGAGCAGCTGGCGGACGAACTCTGAACCGATGAAGCCGGCGCCGCCGGTGACGAGGATGCGCATAGTGCGGGCAGTCTACCGGGGTGAATCGAACCCCGGACCCCGGGCCGACGGGGGCTTCCGGAGCGCCCCCGGACCTCACATAAGCTGCTCGGCATGCGTGGAATCCTCTTGGCCGGCGGCACCGGCTCCCGACTCTGGCCGCTGACCCGGGCTGTCTCGAAGCAGCTCCTCCCGGTCTTCGACAAGCCGATGATCTACTACCCGCTGTCGACCCTGGTCATGGCGGGGATCAGCGAGATCCTGATCATTACCACCCCCCAGGACCAGGAGCAGTTCCAGCGCCTGCTCGGCGACGGCTCCCAGTTCGGCCTGAAGCTGGAGTACGCCGTCCAGGAGAAGCCCGAGGGCATCGCCCAGGCCTTCGTCCTCGGCGCCGACTTCATCGGCGACGAGCCGGTCGCGCTGATCCTGGGCGACAACATCTTCCACGGCAGCGGCCTCGGCACCCGGCTCGCCCAGCGCACCGACCCCAAGGGCGGCATGGTCTTCGCCTACCCGGTCGCCGACCCGACCGCCTACGGCGTCGTCGAGTTCGACGACAACGGCCAGGTCATCTCCATCGAGGAGAAGCCGGACGCCCCGAAGTCCCGCTACGCCGTGCCCGGCCTCTACTTCTACGACAACCGCGTCGTGGAGATCTCCCGCGGCCTGACCCCGAGCGCCCGCGGCGAGCTGGAGATCACCGCCGTCAACGAGGAGTACCTCAAGCTCGGCGAACTTCACGTCACCGTCCTCGACCGCGGCACCGCCTGGCTGGACACCGGCACGTTCGTCTCGATGGTCCAGGCCTCGGAGTTCGTCCGGGTCATCGAGGAGCGCCAGGGCTTCAAGATCGGCTGCATCGAGGAGGCCGCCTGGCGGGCCGGCCTGATCGACGCCGAGCAGCTGCGCGAGCTGGCCGAGCCGCTGCGCAAGAGCGGCTACGGCGACTACCTGGTCGCTCTGCTCGACGAGGAGGCGGCCAAGTGAAGTTCCGCGAACTGTCCATCCCCGGCGCCTTCGAGGTCACCCCGCAGCAGCACGGCGACCCGCGCGGCCTGTTCATGGAGTGGTACCGCTTCGACCGCCTGGAGGAGGTCGTCGGCCACCCGCTGCGGCTCGCCCAGGGCAACCTGTCGGTGTCGGCCAAGGACGTCGTGCGCGGCATCCACTTCGCCGACGTCCCGCCCGGCCAGGCCAAGTACGTCAGCTGCGTGCGCGGCGCCGTCCTGGACGTGGTCGTCGACCTGCGGGTGGGCTCCCCCGCCTTCGGGAAGTGGGAGTTCGTCCGCCTCGACGACACCGAGCGCAAGTCCGTCTACATCCCCGAGGGCGTCGGCCACGGCTTCTGCGCGCTGACCGACGACGCCACCCTGTCGTACGTCTGCTCCGAGACGTACAACCCGACCGGCGAGCACGCGGTGCACCCGCTCGACCCTGACCTCGGCATCGAGTGGCCCGCCGACGCCCCCCAGCTGTCGGCCCGCGACGCGGCCGCGCCCACGCTCGCCGAGGCGATCGCGAGCGGCCTGCTGCCGGACTACCGGCAGTGCCTGGCGTACACCGAGGGCCTGCGCACCAACTGAACCGACCGGTGCCCGGACCGGCCGCCCGCAGCGGCCCCGGTCCGGGCATCGCCGTCGGCGGGGGGCCGCGCGGGGCTCAGTATGATGGGCCCGCCGCGGGGTCGTGCTCCCGCCCGCAGGCCCCGAACCCGACCACCGGATGTGCCTCCACCATGACCACTCTGGAAATCCTGCTTCCGTACTACGGCGACGTCGCACTGATGCAGGAGGCGGTCCGCAGCGTCCTGGCCCAGACCGACCCGGACTGGCGGCTGACCGTCGTGGACGACGGCAAGGAGCCCGGGGTCCCGGAGTGGTTCGCGGAGCTCGGCGACCCGCGGGTGCGGTACTTCCGCAACGAGCAGAACCTCGGCGTCACCGGCAACTACCGCAAGTGCCTGGGCATGGCCGAGCACGAGCACATGATGTTCATGGGCACCGACGACGTGATGCTGCCCAACTACGTGGCCACGATCCGCTCGATCCTCGCCCAGCACCCCGGCGTCGCGATGATCCAGCCCGGCGTCCAGGTCATCGGCGGCGACGGCCGGCCGAGCACCTCGCTCGCCGACGAGTCCAAGCGCCGCATCTACGCGCCCAAGGCGCAGGGCCGCGTCCTGATGGACGGCGAGGAGCTCGCCGTCAGCCTGCTCAAGGGCAACTGGCTCTACTTCCCGTCCATCTGCTGGCGCACCGAGGCCGTGCGGACCACCGGCTTCCGCGACAACCTGGAGATCATCCAGGACCTCGCCCTGGTCATCGACCTCCTCCAGGCCGGCGAGCAGATGGTCATCGACGACGTCCGCGCCTTCCAGTACCGCCGGCACGCCGTCAGCATCTCCTCCTCGTCCGCGTTCAGCGGCACCCGCTTCACCGAGGCCCGGCGCTACTTCCTCGACGCCGCCGACCGCCTCGACGCGCAGGGCTGGCCGCGGGCGGCGCGCGCCGCCCGGATCCACCTGTCCGCCCGCATCCACGCCCTCACCCTGGTCCCGGGCGCGATGCGCGCCGGCCAGTGGGACGGTGCGAAGGCCCTGCTGCGCAACGCCACCAGCACGGCCCGCCGTCCCCGCTGACCCACGAACCCCCTGGAGTCCCCGCAATGACCGCTCCGCACACGGCACCGGCCCGGGTGGCCGTCCTCGGTGGCACCGGCTTCATCGGCCGGGTGCTCGGCGCCCGCCTCCTGGCGCAGGGCGCCGAGGTCCTCAGCCTCGCCCGCAAGGCCCCGGCCGAGCCGGCGCCCGGCCGGTTCGTCGCCTTCGACCTCTCCAACGGCGACCCCGCCGAGCTCACCGCACTGCTCGACCGCGAGCGGATCGACACCGTCGTCAACGCGGCCGGCGGCATGTGGGGCCTGAACGACGAGCAGATGTACCAGGCCAACGTCGTCCTCACCGAGCGGCTGATCGAGGCCGTCGCCGCCATGGCCTCCCCCGCCCGCCTGGTCCACCTCGGCACCGTCCACGAGTACGGCATGGCCCCGGTCGGCACCAGCCAGCGCGAGAGCGACCCGGCCGCCCCGGTCATGGAGTACGGCAAGCTCAAGCTCGCCGCCACCGAGGCCGTCGTGCGCGCCGTCGAGGCCGGCCGGATCTCCGGCGTCGTGCTGCGGCTCGGCAACGTCGTCGGCGCCGGCCAGCCCGGCCACAGCCTGCTCGGCGTCATGGCCGCCAAGCTCGACGCCGCCCGCGCGGCCGGCGAGACCGCGCAGCTCTCGCTGCAGCCGCTCACCGCCCTGCGCGACTTCGTCGACCTCACCGACACCCTCGACGCCGTCCTGCTGGCCGCCGCCGACCGCTCGGCCCCGCCGGTCGTCAACGTCGGCACCGGCTCCGCCTCCACCGCCCGCCACCTGGTCGAGCTCCTGATCGAGGAGAGCGGCGTGCCCACCGAGATCACCGAGGTCCCGGCCCCCGACGGCACCGGCCCGGAGACCGAGTGGCAGCAGCTCGACGTCACCGTCGCCCGCGACAGCCTCGGCTGGACCCCCCGCCGCACCCTGCGCGAGGCCGTCCGCGAGCTGTGGACCGCCCAGAGCACCGCGCCGGTCGCATAACGGCCGACCCGTCGTCCCGCGGCGCCCCGCGCACCGCGGCCGGCGCCCCCCCCCCCCCCCCCCCCCCCCCCCCCCCCCCCCC
>NZ_JBHYWI010000028.1:0-52229 GCF_042751525.1 Kitasatospora sp. NPDC059408 | reverse complement strand
CCGGCCCGGAGCCCGCGTGGCAGCAGCTCGCCGTCCCCGCCCCCCGCGACACCCTCGGGGGCCCCCCCCGCCGCACCCGCACCCGCACCCGCACCCGCGCACGAGGGGGAGCCATCGGAGAGCGTTTCCGGCGCGGGACCTTCGCCGACCTGACCGCCGGCCGGGCGAACGCCTTCGGGGCGCTGCGCCTGCTGCTCGCCGCCACCGTGGTGGTGTCGCACGTCTACCCGCTCGGCTGGGGCCGCCAGGACCCGCTGTGGTCCTGGAGCGGGCAGCAGACCGACCTGGGCAAGAGCGCGGTCCTCGGCTTCTTCGCGATCTCCGGTTTCGTCATCACCGGCAGCGCCCGGCGCCTCGGCACCCTGCGGTTCGTCTGGCACCGCGCCCTGCGGATCGTCCCCGGGCTCTGGGTCTCGCTGCTCCTCTCCGCCGCCGTCCTGATGCCCGTGCTCTACCGGTGGCAGCACGGCACCCTCACCGGCTTCTGGGACCGCTCGGACGGACCGCTCAGCTACGTCACCAGCCTCGGCAGCAGCAGCCCGACCGCGGGCTGGGACGTCTCCGGAGTCATCGCCACGGGCATCCGCGCCGGGACGAACTTCGACGGCAGCCTCAACGGCGCCCTGTGGTCGCTCAAGTACGAGCTCCTGTGCTACCTCCTGGCCGCCCTGCTCGCCCTGGCCGGACTGCTGCGGCGACCGGCCGCCGTCCCCGCGCTGGCGCTCGCGCTCTGGGTGCTGATCCTCTCCGGCGCCACCGACCTGCCCCCGGACGTGCCCCCGGCCGGCGGACCGGGCGCCACCCTGCCGCTCCTCGGCCGGCTCACCTGGCACCTCGCCGCCGTCCTGGCCTTCACGTTCCTGCTCGGCACCGCCTGCCGGCTCCACGCCGAACGCATACCGGTGGACGACCGCCTCGCCCTGGCCTCCGCCGTGGCGCTGGCCGCCACGCTCCGCTGGGGCGGCTTCGGCGCCCTCGGCCAACCGGCCCTGGTCTACCTGCTGTTCTGGGCCGCGGCCCGGCTCCCCCGCTGGTGCCGGCGCCTCGACGGGATCGGCGACTACTCGTACGGGGTCTACATCTACGGCTTCCCCGTCGAGCAGGCCCTGGCGCTGGTCGGCTGCGCCGCGTACGGCCGGCCGGGCTTCCTGGCCTGCGCGCTCACCGTGACGGGCGTGCTGGCCGCCCTCTCCTGGCACCTCGTCGAGGAACCGGCCACGCGGCTGCGCGGCTGGACGCCCCGGCCGCTGCGCCGCAGCGCCGACCGGGACGGCTCGGCCGCCCGCATCACTTCTTGAAGACCCACACCTTCATCAGCAGGAAGCGGACCACGGTGGCCAGGCCGTTCGCCACGATCAGGCCGCCGACCTCGACGACCTTGGAGGCGTGCGGGGCCGCCACGTCGAGCAGGGCGAGCACGCCGGAGCTCAGCGCGAGCCCGATCACGAACGCGACGGCCCCCTGCAGCTGGTGGCGCAGCGCCCCCTCGCTGCCGGTGATCCCGAAGGTGAACCGCCGGTTGGCGGCGGTGTTGGCGACGGCGCTCACCGCGAGCGCGATCAGGTTGGCGGCCTGGGGGTTGACCACCATCCGGGCCACGACGTACAGCCCGAGGTAGAACAGCGTGCTCAGCACCCCGATGACCAGGAAGGACGGGATCTGGCGGTTGGCCTTGCCGCCGCCGGCGGAGCCCTGCTCCGCGGCGTCCGGCACCGTGGCCGCGTCGGTCGACTCGTTGGTGGAAACCATGTGGGAACCCATGCGATCTGCTTGTCGGGTCAGGAGAGCTCGTACACGGCCACCCGGCCGTTGTCGAAGACGGAGGTGGCGAGGGACTTCAGGAGCGGCGACTCCGGAGCCGGCTTGCGGTCCGCCACCAGGTACCGGACGTGGTACCGGTCCCGCAGCTCCCGGAGGATGTCGGCGGTCGGGTGGTGGATCGCATCGTCGTTGAGCTTGAGCAGCGGCTGGTCCCAGAAGCTGGCGGACTTCTCCGACATCAGCCGCGGCGAGTACGCCCAGCCCTCCACGAGCACCGAGCGCTCGGAGTAGGCGCTGAGCCAGAACGAGAGCGAGTTCCAGCAGTTCTGGCCCGGGACCGCCCAGTCGTTCTCGGAGCGGCAGTGGTCGTTGGTGACCAGGACGTCGGTCGGGCGGCTGTGCGCACGCACCCAGCGCGCGGCCTCGACCTGGCCGGCCGGCAGCGGCCAGGCGCCGTCCCAGGCGACGTGCTTCGACTGCTGGACGTCGAGCAGGAGCGACGGCGCACCGGCCACGAGCGCGCCCGTGAGGAGCACCAGCCCGCCGCGCCGGCGCAGCCCGGGCAGCGCCCGCCCGGCCGCCCGCCAGAGCAGTCCGACGACGACGGCGACGGCGGCGAGCGCGGCCGCGGCGGCCAGTGCGGGCACCAGCGGGGTGTACGACTTGGTGCCCTTGGCGTCGCCGACCGCCTTGAGCGCGAAGGTCGCCCAGTCCCCCGCGTAGTGGTAGATGCCGTACGTCAGCAGGCCCACGAAGGAGAGCGTGCCGACCGCGAGCGCGACCTTGCCCCGGGCGGGCAGCGCGGCCCGCTCGAAGACCTCGCAGTAGCCCCAGGCCGACAGCAGCACGCCGAACGGCAGCCCGGCCAGGGTGAAGTAGCTGGCGTTGAAGCCGTTGACCACCAGGTAGACCGCCGGGCCGGCCAGGGCGCCGCCGAGCAGGAACCACTGGGACTGCTCCAGCCGCAGCCGGCGCCGCCAGATCAACGGGACCATGCCCACCAGGCGGAGCTGGTGGTTGAGCAGGAAGGCGATCAGGGTCGCCGCGACGACCACCGCCTGCGTCACCGTGGTCCTGGTGTGCGCGGGGTCGGCCCAGTACTTCTGGACGTTGCCGAAGGGCACGACCTCCAGGCCGTAGCTCTCGAACTTGAACAGCACGGCGGTGGCGAACAGTTGGGCTCCGGCCACGATCGCGCCGAGGCGGACGATCGCCCACGGGATCCGCCGGGTGCCGATGAGCACCATCAGGCCCGCGAAGGCCAGGCCCGCCAGGGTGACGGGCAGGGAGCTCGCCTTGGCCGCGCTGGAGGCCAGCGCGAACAGCGCGACCAGGACGTAGGCGCCCCGGCCGAGCAGCGGCGCCCGGTCCCGCACGGCACCGCTGGCGTCCCCGTCCGCGTCCTCGTTCGCGTCGCTCGCGTCCTCGTCGCCGCGGCCGCGCAGCACGTCCGCGATCACGCCGATCAGCGCCATCAGCAGCGGCTGGCTGTAGGTCAGCGACAGGCTCGCCCAGGACATCAGCGGCACCAGCGGCGCGCCGAAGGTCCAGTTGGGGGTGTTGTTCGGGTAGACCGCGTTGAACTCGCCGACCGCGAACACCAGCAGCGCCGCGACCGGCCCGGCCCAGGCCCGGCCGGACAGCCGGTGCCCCACCACCGCGGTGATCACCATCGCGAGGGCGACCAGCGCGGGCACCATCAGCCGCATCTGGACGACCGGCAGGTCGATGTGGCCGACCAGGTCGGTCATCGCCATGTGCGCGAAGGTGAACCAGTGGTAGTGCAGCGGCTCCCCCGCCGCCTGCGGGAAGGTCAGCGGGAAGTTGTTCTTCGCGTTGCCGGCCAGCGAGAGCAGGTACGGCAGGTCGATGTACTGCCGGGTGGTCTCGGTGTCCGGGATGATCGGGTTGCGGCTGAGGACGGCCGCGTAGAGGTAGGCGCTCGTGAGGCCGACGATGCCGGCGACGGACCAGTTCCAGCCCGTCGAGGTCCGCCGGTACCCGCGCGGGAACCAGTGCCGCCGCAGCCGCGGCACTGCGAGGAACGGGACCACCACGGCGAGCGGCCACGCCGTGGCGGCCGACTGGAGGCCGAGCCCGACCAGGACCGCCCAGGCCGCCAGCTCCAGCACGAGACCGACGACGGCGCCGAAGGCGAGGTCCTCGACCAGGGTGTGCGGCCGGCGGCGCAGGGCCCGGAACACCAGGGTGCCCGGCAGCAGGACGCCCCAGAGCACGTAGAAGGTGTAGCGCGCGACGTCCGAGACGGAGGTGTCCGAGGCCAGGAGCAGGGCCACCAGCAGCGCGTACGCGGCCAGCGCCGGCAGGAACCGCACCAGTCGCGCGCCGGTGCCGGGCCGGGCGGTGCCGGACACCGACGCGCCGACCCGCCCCTCGGCCGCGGACGGCGTCCCGAGAGCGGGTGCGGTGCTGTCAGTGGTGCCCATCGCGTGTTCTTTCTCCTGCGGGCTCGGCGTCGGGGTCACGGCGGTCGGTGGCGGAGTCCGGTCCGGGCGGGACCGGACTCGCGCTCACGCCACGAACTCGGAGACCTTCGCCGGCTTCGCGCTGCGGCCGTCGGCCGAGTCGTAGCCCACGAAGTAGGCCGGTCGCGCCTGGGCCGCCGAGTAGATCCGGCCGACGTACTCGCCGAGCAGACCCATGCAGATCAGCTGGACGGCGCCGAGGAAGAGCATCCCGATGAACAGCGAGGACCAGCCGGGCACGGTCTTGCCGAGCGCGTACGCGACGGTGGTGTAGACGCCGAGGCCGAAGCAGAGCACGAAGCTCAGCACGCCGAGCCAGGTGGCGAGCCGCAGCGGGGCGGCCGAGAAGTTGGTGATGCTGTCGATGGCCAGGCGGAGCATCTTCGACAGCGGGTAGTGGGTGCTGCCGGCGACCCGCTCCTCGCGCACGTAGACGACCTCGCCGCTCGGGAAGCCCAGCCACGGCACGAGCAGGCGGTAGACCGGCTGGTGCTCGGGCAGTGCCTTCAGGGCCTCGACGGCGGCCCGGCTGAGCAGGCGGAAGTCACCGGCCTGGTTGGGCATCTTCTTGCCGACGAGCTTGCGCATCAGCCAGTAGTAGGCGCCGGCCGTGCGCCGCTTGAACACGGTGTCGGTGCCGCGGTCGCCGCGCACGCCGTAGACGATGTCGAGGTTCTGCTCGCGCGCGAGCGAGAGCATCTCGGGGATCTTCTCCGGCGGGTCCTGCAGGTCGGCGTCGATCGACACGACGTAGTCGCCGAAGGCGCGGTGGATGCCCGCGGTCAGCGCCGCCTGGTGCCCGGAGTTGCGCGCGAAGCGGACGATGCGGAACTCCGGCCAGTCCTGGTGGATCTTCTGCATGAGCGCCGGGGTCGCGTCGGTACTGCCGTCGTCGATGCCGACGACCTCGTAGCTGATGCCGAGGTCGTCGAGGATCGGACGCAGCCGCTCAACGGTCAGGGGCAGTGCCTCCTGCTCGTTGTAGATCGGCATGACGACCGACAACAGCGGCGCCGGCCTGGTGGCCTCCGGCTCTGCCGATACAGCTGCGGTGAACATCAGTTGTCGCCTGTTTCCTTGTGAATGGGGATGTTCGATCAGTGCCGGGGCCCTGGTGACGGCCAGGCTAGCAGCAGGTTTTTACCTCTCGATGAATGCTTCTTGGGCGGAGCATTCATCGAGGAGCCCACCGTTCAGGGGCGGCGGGGGGCAGGTTCGTCCGAGACCTGGCGCAGGGTCGCCATGGACCGGTCCAGGGCCTTCTTGAGGACCTTCGACAGCGGCTTCTCGACCAGCCGGTGGATCAGCCAGGCGGTGACCAGGACCGTGGCCAGCGCCGCGAGCAGGGCCGCCTTGACGCCGAGGCCCCGGGTGAGGAGGAAGTGGATCAGCGTCCAGCCGACCTCCTGGTGGATCAGGTACAGCGGGTAGGTCAGCGCGCCCGCGACGGTCAGCCACTTCCACTGCACCCAGTCGAACCAGCCCAGTGCCGCGCCCAGGACCAGCAGGAACGCCAACGTGACCGCGGCCGCCATGACGTTCCAGGAGAGCGGGTGGCCGAGGACGTTGACGTACATGTCCTTGATGGAGTTCAGCCTGGTCAGCGCGAGGATCCAGGAGAAGCCGACGATGCCCCAGAGCAGCAGGTTCGACCCGAACTTGTACATGAGGAACATGCCGACACCGGCGATGAAGAACGGCGACTCGTTCGGCATGGCCATCGTGGTCAGCAGCGGTATCCCGGCCTGCGGGGCGAGGACCGCGAAGATGGTCCAGATCCCGCAGAACGCCACCACCTTGCGGTAGGTGAGGCCGGTCGCCACGACGATGGCGAACAGCAGGTAGAACCGCATCTCGACCCAGAGGGTCCAGTACACGCCGTCGACGTGCCGCATCCCGAGCGGGGTCTGCAGCATCGTCAGGTTGCCGAGGATCGTGGTCAGGTTGAGCCCGTCCGCGGCACCGAGCCGGGCGAAGTGCTTGAAGTTGAGCACCACCAGGCTGGTCAGCGCGATGCCGGCCCAGTAGGCCGGGTAGAGCCGGACCACCCGGGAGACGAAGAACTCGCCCGGTCGTTTCCCCCAGCAGCTCATGCAGATCACGAAACCGCTGATCACGAAGAACAGCTCGACGCCGAGCCAGCCGTACGCCGCCATGCGGTTCACCAGTGGCAGCGCCTGCTTGGGGGTCACCCCCTGCCAGACGCCCGCGATGCCCACGTAGGCCGTCCAGTGGAAGGACATCACGCTGAGGGCGGCGAACAGCCGCATGCCGTCCAGCGCGTAGAGGCGGGGGCGCTTCGGCTTGAGGGCGCCGGATTCGCCGGTCCGGGCCGAGGCACGGCGCCGGAGCAACGAGGGCTTCGTCAGAAGCGGAGCAGAGGTCATTCCGGAGCGCTTTCGGCGAGTGGGGCGAAGAGAGCCACGGTCAGCCTCGCTCTGGCGACGGCTGCGGGTGCCCCAGTCTATCCGGCGCGGAAAGCCCCCACCCACACCGGTGCCCCGGATGCCAGCCGACACGCCGAAGGGCCCCGCACACCCTGGAGTGTGCGGGGCCCTTCGGACTGGCCTGTACGAGGCAGGCAGGTCAGAGCATCAATTACTTGATGATCTTGGTGACCTGGCCGGCGCCGACGGTGCGGCCACCCTCACGGATGGCGAACTTCAGGCCCTCCTCCATGGCGATCGGCTGGATCAGCGCGACCGTCATGCCGGTGTTGTCGCCCGGCATGACCATCTCGGTGCCCTCGGGGAGGGTCACGACGCCGGTCACGTCGGTGGTGCGGAAGTAGAACTGCGGGCGGTAGTTGTTGAAGAACGGGGTGTGGCGGCCACCCTCGTCCTTCGACAGGATGTAGGCCTGGGCCTCGAAGTCGGTGTGCGGGGTAACCGAACCCGGCTTGATGATGACCTGGCCGCGCTCGACGTCCTCGCGCTTGATGCCGCGGAGCAGCAGACCGACGTTCTCACCGGCCTGGCCCTCGTCGAGCAGCTTGCGGAACATCTCGATGCCGGTGACCGTGGTGGTGGTCTTGGTCTCCTTGATGCCGATGATGTCGACAGTCTCGTTGACCTTGAGGATGCCGCGCTCGATGCGGCCGGTGACGACGGTGCCACGACCGGTGATCGTGAAGACGTCCTCGATCGGCATCAGGAACGGCTGGTCCACGGCGCGGGCCGGGGTCGGGATGGCCTCGTCCACGGCGTGCATCAGGCCGAGGAGCTTCTCGCCCCACTCCTTGTCGCCCTCCAGCGCCTTCAGCGCGGAGACGCGGACGACCGGCAGGTCGTCGCCCGGGAACTCGTACTCGGAGAGGAGCTCACGGACCTCGAGCTCGACGAGCTCCAGGATCTCCTCGTCGTCCACCATGTCGGCCTTGTTCAGGGCGACGACGATGTAGGGGACGCCGACCTGGCGGGCCAGGAGGACGTGCTCCTTGGTCTGCGGCATCGGGCCGTCGGTGGCGGCGACCACCAGGATGGCGCCGTCCATCTGGGCGGCACCGGTGATCATGTTCTTGATGTAGTCAGCGTGACCCGGGCAGTCGACGTGGGCGTAGTGACGCGCCTCGGTCTGGTACTCGACGTGCGCGATCGAGATGGTGATACCGCGCTGACGCTCCTCCGGGGCCTTGTCGATCTGGTCGAACGGCGTGAAGGGGTTGATCTCCGGGTACGCGTCGTGCAGCACCTTGGTGATGGCCGCGGTCAGCGTGGTCTTACCGTGGTCGATGTGACCGATGGTGCCGATGTTGACGTGGGGCTTCGTCCGCTCGAACTTCGCCTTCGCCACTGAGTCCTCCTGAGGACAGTTCCTGTACGCCGTGCTGACGTCAGTTGGTCTTTTATCGGGTTGGGTGCGGGATGCCCGAGGACACCTCGTACCGTCCCGCGGGTGGGGGCCGGAGGGGCCCGGGAGAATCCGTCCGGATCCTCCCGGGTCGCCTCCTAATAGCCTAAGGGGTGGCAATCGTCCCGAATGTCGGGACGAACTGCCTCCTCGGGTAAGGGATCGGCTCGCGCCGGTCCTTACTCGCCCTTGGCCTTGGCGATGATGTCGTCCGCCACGTTCTTCGGAACCTCGGCGTACGAGTCGAACTGCATCGAGTAGCTCGCGCGACCAGAGGTCTTGCTGCGCAGATCACCGACGTAGCCGAACATCTCGGAGAGCGGCACCAGCGCCGTGACGACGCGGGCACCGTGACGCTCGTCCATGGACCGGATCTGGCCACGGCGAGAGTTGATGTCACCGATCACGTCGCCCATGTAGTCCTCGGGCGTGGTGACCTCGACGGCCATCATCGGCTCAAGAAGGACCGGCTTGGCCTTCCTGGCGCCTTCCTTGAAGGCCATCGAACCGGCGATCTTGAACGCGAGCTCGGAGGAGTCGACGTCGTGCGACGCACCGTCGAGCAGCGTGACGCGGACACCCTGGAGCGGGTAGCCGGCGAGCACACCGAACTCCATGGCCTCCTGGCAACCGGCGTCGACCGAAGGGATGTACTCCTTCGGCACGCGGCCACCGGTGACCTTGTTCACGAACTCGTAGCCCTCGGCCTGCTCGAGCGGCTCGATCGCGATCTGGATCTTCGCGAACTGGCCCGAACCACCGGTCTGCTTCTTGTGCGTGTAGTCGATGCGCTCGACGGCCGAACGGATCGTCTCGCGGTAGGCGACCTGCGGCTTGCCGACGTTGGCCTCGACCTTGAACTCACGCTTCATGCGGTCGACCAGCACCTCGAGGTGCAGCTCGCCCATGCCCGCGATGATGGTCTGGCCGGTCTCCTCGTCCGTGTTGACCTGGAAGGACGGGTCCTCCTCGGCGAGACGCTGGATGGCGACACCCAGCTTCTCCTGGTCGCCCTTGGACTTGGGCTCGATCGCGACGCGGATGACCGGGGCCGGGAAGTCCATGGACTCCAGGATGACCGGGTGCTTCTCGTCGGACAGCGTCTCACCGGTGGTGGTCTGCTTCAGGCCCATGACGGCGACGATGTCGCCGGCGCCCACCGACTCGATCTCCTCACGCTTGTTCGCGTGCATGCGGTAGATCTTGCCGATGCGCTCCTTCTTGCCCTTGACGGCGTTCAGCACCGAGGTGCCGGACTCCAGGCGGCCGGAGTAGATCCGGACGAAGGTGAGCTTGCCCAGGTGCGGGTCGGACATGATCTTGAACGCCAGCGCGGCCAGCGGCTCGTCGTCCGACGCCTTGCGGGAGATCTTGGTGTCCGGGTCGTTGGGCTTGGTGCCCTCGACGGACTCGATGTCCAGCGGCGACGGCAGGTACTTGACGACCGCGTCGAGCAGGGGCTGAACGCCCTTGTTCTTGAAGGCGGTACCACAGAAGATCGGGGTGAAGTCCGAGTTCAGGGTGCCCTTGCGGATCGCGGCCTGCAGCAGCTCGACCGGGATCTCCTCGCCCTCGAGGGCGAGCTCCATGATCTCGTCGCTGACGTTGGAGACGGTGTCGATCAGCGTCTCGCGGTACTCGTCCGCCTGCTCCTGCAGCTCGGCCGGGATGTCGACGATGTCGTACATCTCGCCCTTGGCGGCCTCGGCCGACCAGACCAGCGCCTTCATGCGGACAAGGTCGACAACGCCCTTGAAGTCCGCCTCGGCACCGATCGGGAGCTGCATGACCAGCGGGGTGGCGCTGAGGCGCTCCACGATGGTGTCGACGCAGAAGAAGAAGTTCGCGCCCGTGCGGTCCAGCTTGTTGATGAAGCAGATGCGCGGGACGCCGTAGCGGTCAGCCTGCCGCCACACGGTCTCGGACTGGGGCTCGACACCGGCGACACCGTCGAACACCGTCACGGCACCGTCGAGGACGCGCAGCGAACGCTCCACCTCGACGGTGAAGTCGACGTGACCCGGGGTGTCGATGATGTTGATGGTGTTGTCGACGTCGTCGACCGTCCAGTGACAGGTCGTCGCGGCCGACGTGATCGTGATGCCGCGCTCCTGCTCCTGCTCCATCCAGTCCATGGTGGCAGCGCCATCGTGGACCTCACCGATCTTGTACGAGACACCGGTGTAGAACAGGATCCGCTCGGTGGTGGTGGTCTTGCCCGCGTCGATGTGCGCCATGATCCCGATGTTGCGGACCCTGGCGAGGTCAAGGGAGGTTGCAGCCATGGTGGCTCGTTCTCTCTCTGTCTAGTGACGGGGTACGGACTACCAGCGGTAGTGCGCGAAGGCCTTGTTGGACTCGGCCATCTTGTGGGTGTCCTCGCGACGCTTCACGGAAGCGCCCAGGCCGTTGCTGGCGTCGAGGATCTCGTTCATCAGGCGCTCGGTCATGGTCTTCTCGCGACGGGCGCGGGAGTAACCGACCATCCAGCGCAGCGCCAGGGTGCTGGCGCGGCCCGGACGGACCTCGACCGGAACCTGGTAGGTCGCGCCACCGACACGGCGGGACTTGACCTCGAGGGCCGGCTTGACGTTCTCCAGCGCGCGCTTCAGCGCGACGACCGGGTCCGAGCCGGTCTTCTCACGGACGCCCTCGAGGGCGCCGTAGACGATCCGCTCGGCGGTGGAGCGCTTGCCGTGCAGCAGGATCTTGTTGACCAGCTGGGTGACGACCGGGGAGCCGTAAACCGGGTCGATGATGACCGGGCGCTTCGGGGCGGGGCCCTTACGAGGCATTCTT
Organism: Kitasatospora sp. NPDC059408; assembly: GCF_042751525.1. Taxonomy (NCBI): domain Bacteria; kingdom Bacillati; phylum Actinomycetota; class Actinomycetes; order Kitasatosporales; family Streptomycetaceae; genus Kitasatospora; species Kitasatospora sp. NPDC059408. The sequence goes on along the minus strand of NZ_JBHYWI010000028.1, from coordinate 41,334 downwards.
ACTTCTCCTTCTTGGCGCCGTAGCGGCTGCGAGCCTGCTTGCGGTTCTTGACACCCTGGGTGTCGAGCGAACCGCGGATGATCTTGTAGCGGACACCAGGAAGGTCCTTCACACGACCACCGCGCACCAGCACGATGGAGTGCTCCTGCAGGTTGTGGCCCTCGCCCGGGATGTAAGCGGTGACCTCGATCCCGCTGGTGAGGCGCACACGGGCGACCTTACGAAGCGCCGAGTTCGGCTTCTTCGGGGTGGTCGTGTACACACGCGTGCAGACCCCACGGCGCTGCGGGGAACCCTTCAGCGCGGGAGTCTTGTTCTTCTCGACCTTGTCCTGCCGGCCCTTTCGGACCAGCTGCTGGATCGTAGGCACCGTTTCTCCGTTTTCTGTGTGCCAAGGCTTGGTGGAACTAACCTGCGGTGTCTCCCTCGCACACGACCCCGTGGTCGACCCACGCGGTCGGGTGTGTTGGGCTTGTTACGACACGGAATCCCATGGCTGATGTACAGCGACGGCGCTCTACGCGCGGAGCGCTGGAGGGCGCTCCGGCTCGGCGCGGCGGCCGGTGTGCATGCACGCACAAGGACCCGGGGACACCCCAGGCACAAGGTCAGAGCGTACCTAGCGCATGGGGCGCGGTCAAAACAAATGCAACGCCGCAGGTCGCGGCTGTCGGCCGGGTGTCGCGGGGGTGTCCCGCGAACGGCAGCCCGGTGACGAGCCGCCCTCCTGCCGCTCTACCACACCGGAGTGGCGTACGCCACTCGGCGCCCGGCGCGGCGGCGCCCTCCGGCGCTCAGCCCCGGCCCCCCGCCGCCAGGACGACCCCCAGGAACATCAGGGCCCAGAACGCGGAGCCCAGGTAGCCGACCACCAGCCCGATGACCGCCGCCCAGTCCCCGTCCTGGTTGCGCTGCCTGATCTGCGAGCGGGCGATGTGGCCGGTGATCACCGCGGGCAGCGACAGCCCGGACAGGCCGAGCACCATCGACGTGACGGCCAGGCCGTTGGTGGAGCGCACCTGGTACGGCGGGTACGGCATCGGCGGCGGCGGGTACGGCTGGAACGTCTGCGGCACCGGGCGCCCGTCGAACGCCGCCGGCGGCACCACCGGCCCGGACGGCAGGTCGGCGACCAGCACCGACAGCTGGCCGTAGGTCTGCGCGTGGGCCGCCGCCTCGTGGCGCTGCTCGTACTCCTCCAGCGACAGCCGGCCCTCGGCGTACGCCGCCTTCAGCACGTCGATCGTGCGGTCGCGGTCCGCGTGCGCCGCCCTCATCCCGGACTGCGGCGAAGGCTCACCCCAGGGCTGCACAGCCATCCGTCGCCTCCCGACACCCCGGCGCGCGCCGCGCGCCCAACTGGTCCTCATAGTGCCGGACGAACGGGGCGGCCGAGTAGTTGCCGGTTCACGGCAGGGGATTGCCGGAGCCGGTGTGCCTCACCCGTTCGGGGGACAAACTCAGGTCATCCTCAACTCGGACGACAGCCCGTTCGGCGAGTGACAGGCTGGATCCGCACGACCCGTCGACCAGAGAAGGCAACCATGCAGGCGTCAGCGCCTCCGCCGTCCGGAGCACCCGGACCCGCCACCCCGTCCGCCGCCTCCGCCGTCACCCCGTCCGCCGCTCCCGCCGCCTCCGCGGTGAGCATCCAGGGGCTCTGGAAGCACTTCGGCACCCAGGCCGCCGTCGCCGGGCTCAGCCTGGAGCTGCCGGCCGGCGCGTTCGTCGGACTGGTCGGCCCGAACGGCGCGGGCAAGACCACGACGCTCTCCATGGTCACCGGCCTGCTCCGGCCCGACCAGGGCACCGTCCTCGTGCACGGCGGCGACGTCTGGGCCGACCCGGTCGCCGTCAAGGCACGGATCGGCATCCTGCCCGAGGGCCTGCGGATGTTCGAGCGGCTCAGCGGGCGCGAGCTGCTGCAGTACAACGGGCGGCTGCGCGGCCTGCCCGGCGCCGAGGTGGACCGCCGGGCCGAGGAGCTGCTGGCCGTCCTGGACCTCGCCGCCGACGCCGACAAGCTCGTCGCCGACTACTCCACCGGCATGCGCAAGAAGATCGGCCTCGCCGCCGCGCTGCTGCACAACCCCGACGTGCTGTTCCTCGACGAACCCTTCGAGGGCGTCGACCCGGTCTCCGCGCAGACCATCCGCGGCGTGCTCAAGCGGTACGCGGCCGCCGGCTCGACGGTGGTCTTCTCCAGCCACGTCATGGAGCTCGTCGAGCAGCTCTGCGACTGGGTCGCCGTCGTCAACGCCGGCCGGGTCATCGCCCACGGGCCGCTGGACGCCGTCCGCGGCGGGCGCAGCCTGCACGAGGCCTTCCTCGACCTGATCGGCGTCCGCGAGGACGACGGGCAGGCGCTCGGCTGGCTCGGCGGCGGGAACGCCGGGGGCGGGCAGTGAGCGAGCGAAGGAAGCGAACCATCAAGAGGTGCGCGTTGCGCGAAGCGGCTGCCGAGCGCAGCGAGGTGGGCGCATGAGTGCGGCCGTCCCCGACGGGGGGACGGTCGTCCGCGCGCTCGTGGCGCTCAAGCTGCGGCTGCTGCGCAACGGGCTGAAGCGCAGCCGGGGCCGGGCCGGGGTGTACATCGTCGGAGCGGTGTTCGGCCTGCTCTTCGCCACCGGGATCGCCCTCGCCCTGGCGGTGCTCAACGGCCGGGTGGCCGGCTCCGGGGACGCCGGCGTGATGCTGCTCGGCGTGCTCACCCTCGGCTGGGCCGCCATCCCGCTGTTCCTGTTCTCCAGCGACGAGAGCGCCGACCCGACCCGGCTCACCATGCTGCCGCTGCGGCCCGGACCGCTGCTGCGCGGCTCGCTGCTGGCCAGCCTGATCGGGCCGGGACCGCTGGTCAGCCTGGTGCTCGTCACCGGTGCGGCGCTGTCCGGAGCGAACGGCGGCGCCTCGGCGGCGGCCGACCTGATCGGCGTGCCGCTCGCCGTGCTCTGCCTGGTCACGCTCTCCCGGGCGGTCGCGGCCGGCAACGCCCGGATGCTGTCCAGCCGGCGCGGCAAGGACTTCGCGATCTTCGGCGGACTGCTGTTCGCCCTGCTCGTCCAGGGCGCCAACGTCGGCTGGCAGAGCACCTTCGGCCGCCCCGACGCCAACGGACACCTCGACCTCGGCCCGCTGCGGCCGATCGCCGCCGTGCTGCGCTGGATCCCGCCGATCGGTGCGATGGACGCGGGCCGGACGGCCGGCGAGGGCCGGTACGCGCTCGCGCTGCTCCAGCTGGCGCTGGCCGGTGCGCTGCTCGCCCTGCTGCTGCGCTGGTGGCGGCGGAGCCTCCAGGAGCTGATGGTCACCGCGGACTCCTCGACCCTGGAGGTGGCCCGCGGGGTGCAGAGCTCGCGCGGCTGGGGCTTCCTGCCGGCCGGCCGGACCGGCGCGGTGATGCAGCGCCACCTGCGGTACGCCTGGCGCGAGCCGCGGGCCAAGGCGGCGGTGTTCACCAGCATCGGCATGACGCTGGTGATCTGCGTGCTGTCGGTGGTCCAGGGCTGGTCGAGCGTCTACCTGCTGGCGGCGACCGGGATGTTCCTCGGGCTGCAGATGCTCAACCTGTTCGGCATGGACGGCTCGGCGTTCTGGATGATCGCCGCGACCCTGCGCACCCCGGCCGACGCCCGCGACGAGCTGCGCGGACGGGCGTACGCGGTGCTGTCGTACGCGGTGCCGGTGACGCTGGTGCTCGCCGTGGTGCTGACGGTCGTCACCGGGGACTGGGCGCACCTGCCGTCCGCGCTCGGCCTCGCCCTCGCGCTGCTGGGCTGCGGCATCGCGGTCGGCTCGATGCTGAGCGTGCTCGCGCCGTACACGATGCCCGCGGACAGCAACCCGATGCGCAACGCCGCACCCGGGCAGAGCGGGCTGGTGCTGCTCAACCAGTTCGGGTCGATGCTCGGCGTCGCGCTGCTGGCGCTGCCCGTGGCCGGCTACCTGGGCTGGGCCCTCGCCGCCGACCGGCCCACCTGGCCGCTGCTGGCGGTCGGGCCGGTCTACGGCGGACTGATCGCGTACCTCGGCGTCCGCATGGCGGGCGCCCGCCTGCTGGAGCGCACCCCGGAGATCCTGGCCAAGGCCATAGAGCGCTGAGCGGTGCGGTGAGCGCGCCCGGTCCCCCGACCACGGGGGCCGGGCGCTTGCTCGTCCGGCTCGTCGGCACGGCCCGGCGCTCCGGCTGTGCCGGTCCCCCACCCCCCGGCCCCCAACGCACCACCACCCCGGCAGCGCTCGACCGCCCGTTCCCCCACCGCCCCCTCGGCCGCCCCCGGCGACGCCCGGCGCTCCGGCATCATGGCTGGAGGAAACCGGCCGTCGACGAGAGCAGGGACACACCGTGGGCAAGCGGGCGCAGCAGGGCGGCGGGGACGCCGGACCGCTGCTGGAGCAGGCGGTGCGGTCGGTGCTGACGGCCCCGGACGAGTTGCTGGATCTCGCGCTGGACACGGGCGCGTCGCTGCTGGCCGCGTCGGCCGGGCAGTGGCCGGCGGTGAGCCGGGCGGTGCTCGGGTACGCGGACACCGCCGTCGGACGGTGCTGGTCGGCGGGGTGGCGCCCGGCCGACCTGGCGCGGGTGGTCCGGCGCGAGCTGAAGCCCGTCCACCTCGCGCTCGCCGTGGACCTGATCGCCGCCGAGGGCCGCCGCCACCCGGCGGCCGCGCTGGACCGGCGCTGGCAGGAGCAGCTGCGCGAGCTGGAGACCGAGGTGTGGTGGCCCGGCGACGACGGCTACCTGACCGCCTTCGCCCAGCGCCACCGGCTGGACCGCTTCGCGCTCGCCACCGCCGCCCTGGAGCTGATCCGCACCTGGGGCCGGCTGCCCCCGATCGCCCCGGTCGGGCCCGCCCCCGGTTCCGCACCCGCGTCCGCGCGCGGCGCGGCCGGGCCGGTGCCGGGCGAGCCGAGGATGCTGGCGCGCATCCGGGCGCTGCTCGCGAAGGCCGAGTCCACCGAGTACCCGGAGGAGGCCGAGGCGCTGACCGCCAAGGCCCAGCAGCTGATGGCCCAGCACAGCATCGACGAGGCGCTGCTGGCCGCCGCCGGCGCGGACCGCGACGCCCCGGCGGCGCTGCGGATCGGCGTGGACAACCCGTACGAGGGCCCGAAGACGATGCTGTTGGACGCGGTCGCGGTGGCGAACCGGTGCCGGGTGGTGTGGGCCAAGGAGTTCGGCTTCTGCACGGTGGTCGGCTTCGACGGCGACCTGGACGGCGTCGAGCTGCTGTACACCTCGCTGCTGGTGCAGGCCACGCACGCGCTCAACAAGGCCGGCGCGGGCCGGGACTCGCGCACCAAGGCGTTCCGGCAGTCGTTCCTGGTCGCGTACGCGGCGCGGATCCGCGAGCGGCTGACCGCCGCCACCGAGCGGACGACCAGCGCCGCGGCCGCCGGACGGCACCTGCGCGAGGACGGCACCGAGGAGCAACTGCTGCCGGACGAGCGGCTGTTGCCCGCCCTCGCCGCCCGCTCCGAGGCGGTGGACGACGAGGTCGGCCGGCTGTTCCCGAAGCTGGTGTCGCAGCGCGTGCGGGTGAGCGACGGCGAGGGCTGGGCGGCCGGCCGGGCCGCCGCGGACCGGGCCGCCCTGCACGGGCGCGCCGGGGAGATCCGCCGGTAGCGGGCCGTTCGCGCCGGGTGACCCGACGGCCGGGGTGACCTGATAGAACGTAGTCCGCCACGAACACAAGGGGGATCGACGTGACGGATTCGGCGGCCGACGCGGGCTACCGCGACCGCGTGCGCGGAACGCTGCTCGGCGGCGCGATCGGCGACGCGCTGGGCTGGCCGGTGGAGTTCCAGCAGCTGCACCAGATCCGGGACCAGCACGGGCCGGACGGCGTGACCGGGCCGCCGCCCGCGGCGCGCCCCGGGACGGTCGAGGTCACCGACGACACCCAGATGACGCTGTTCACCGCCGAGGGCCTGATCCGCGGCTTCGTCCGCGGCTGGTCGGGCGGCGGCGGATCGGTGCCGGAGGCCGTCCACGGCGCCTACCGGCGCTGGCTGCTGACCCAGTACCAGCCCGCGCCGGACGCCGCACCGCTCCCCCGCCCGTACGACGGCTGGCTGCTGCGGCAGCCGTTCCTGTACGCCCGGCGGGCGCCGGGCAACGCCTGCCTGAGCGGGGTGTCCGAGCACCCGGTGTTCGAGCCGCCGGCCCGGATCGGGCAGCCGGGACCGGTCAACCCGGGCTCCAAGGGCTGCGGCACGGTGATGCGCTCGGCGCCGTTCGGGCTGGCCAGGCTGGGCGCGGACCAGGCGTTCGGGCTGGCCGTTCAGTGCGCCCAGCTGACCCACGGGCACCCCACCGGCTACCTCGCGGCGGGCGCGTTCGCGGCGCTCGTCGAGCGGCTCGTAAACGGCACCGAGCCGTGGGCGGCGGTCGGCGAGACCGTCGACCAGATCCGCGAGCTGCCGGGTTCGAAGGAGACGGTGCAGGCGCTGGCCCGGGCCGTGCGGGTGGCGCAGGAGTCGGAGCCGTCGGCGGAGGCGGTGGAGCGGGTCGGGCTCGGCTGGATCGCCGAGGAGTGCCTGGCCATCGCGGTGTACTCGTTGCTGGCCGCGACCCTGGACCCCGACCCGGTGCGCACCGCGCTGCTGCTGTCGGTGAACCACTCCGGGGACAGCGACTCCACCGGCGCCGTCTGCGGCAACCTCACGGGTGCCGCGTACGGCGCCGCGGCCCTGCCGCCCGAGTGGGCGGGGGCCGTCGAGGGCCGGGCGGAGCTGCTGCGGGTCGCGGACGACCTGCTGGTGCTGTTCGGCAGCCGCGATCCGTCCCATCCGGCGCTCGGCGGGCGCTACCCGGCCTGGTGAGCCGCTTCCGGCGGCCTACCCGGCCGCCGGGTCGGTGACCTGTCCGAGGAAGAGCGGCCGCCCGCCGGCGGTGTCCCGGATCAGGAACAGGAACGGCCGGTCGACGTGCAGCTCGGCGGGGTGCATGGCCGGCGCCGCCGCTCCGGCCATCCCGGCACCGCTGCCGGCCGCCGCGACCGTGCCCTCCTCGTCGACCTCGATGGTGGCCTTCTGCACCACCGGGCCGACGGCGAGCGGCTCCTTGGAGATGCCGCCGAAGTCGGCCTTGTCGCCGAAGGCCGTGCTGACGCCGAGCGCGCGCAGGGCGGGGGTGAGCTCGTTGGACGTGTCGAAGTGGAAGCGCGGGAGCTCCAGGTCGACGGGCCTGGCGGCGAGGCCGCCGAGGATGCGGTCGAGCTGGGCCTGGTCGAGCCCCTTGGTGAAGGCGGCGAAGCCGCCCTGCGCGGGGACGATCACATCCATCGCCAACCCGCCTCCGGCGTACGGGAGTTCGACGGCCTGCCAGGGCTCGCCGACGATCCCGCCGGAGCCCTCGGCGTACTTGAGGCTGCCGCTCTGGGCCATCGTGCTCACGTTCGGGGCGGAGCCGTCGAGCTTGTGGAACGGGCGGTCGGCGGTGTGCGCCGGCTTGAACGGGGAGGCCCACTTCGCCTTCAGGTAGAGCGCGTCGGTGAGGACCAGCCGGGTCTGGGCGGTGACCTGGCCCTGCGCGAAGAGGTCCTTGATCCGTCCGTCGGTGGCCTTCTCCACGGCCGCGTTGACGGCCTTGCGGGCGCCCTCCGGATCCTTGCGGAAGTCGGCGGGGTGCACCCCGGTGTCGAAGGCGTCGGCCAGGGTCTGCAGGTAGTCGGGCTGCACGGGGTAGCCCTGCTGGGTCCAGAGGTCGTCGGACCGGCGCAGCGTGACGTCGTCGCCGCCCTGGACCGGGCGGTCGAGCGCGCCGGTGGCGAGGGCGTACTGCTGCGGGGTGAGGCTCGTGTGCAGGGCCTTGGTGAGCTCGTCGGCGGTGGTGCCGCGGGCGCCGGGCACCAGCATCGCGAGCAGGGTGGCCAGGCCGGACGGCGAGAGCACGACGTTGCGGTCGGCGCCGTCCGGAGTGGCGGTGAGGGCGTGGAGGAGGTCCAGGCCGAAGGCGCCGGTGCCGGCGGCGGTGGCGGTCACCTGTGCCGGATCGACCGCGGGACCGGTGCCGGACGCCGACACCCGGAGCACCGGCGGCGCGGCGGGCGTGGCGGCGCCGGTGCTGCCGCAGCCCGCGACCAGCGGGGCGGCGAGCGCGGCGGCGAGGAGCACCGCCGCCGGGCGACGGGAGCTACGGCGGGTTCCGTGAGGGCTGCGGTACGTCATGGCCCTTCGACGCGCCCGCCCGCCCACCGGTTCCCGCCGTCCGGCTCAGTCCCAGAGCGCGCCGAACTCCAGGAGCTCGTCGCGGTGCTCGATCCGCTCGACCCAGTCGGCCGGCCAGGCCGCCTCACCGTGGTGGGCGCCGGCGAAGGCGCCGGTCAGGCAGGCGAGGGAGTCGGAGTCGCCGCTGGAGTAGGCGGCGCGGCGGACGGCGGCCACCGGGTCGTCCGGCAGCAGCAGGAAGCAGAGCAGGCCGGTGGCGAAGGCCTCCTCGGCGATCCAGCCCTCGCCGGTGGCCAGGCACGGGTCGGCCTCGACGTCGGGCGCGGCGAGGGCGGCGTCGACCTGGTCGAGCGACTTCAGGCAGTCGTCCCAGCCGCGGGCGATGACGGACTGCGGGGAGCCGCCGAGCCAGCGGTCGGCGAGGTCGCCGAGCCAGAAGTCGTCGTACCGGTCGCGCCGGGCGAGCGCGTAGGCCCGCAGCACCGCGGTCAGGCCGGCCGGCGGCACGCCCTCGGCGAGCTTGCGGACGGCGTACGCGGTGAGGTCGCTCGCGGCGAGCGCGGTCGGGTGGCCGTGGGTGAGCGCGGACTGCAGCTGCGCGGCGCCGGAGTGCTGCCGGGCGTCGAGCTCGCGGATCAGGCCGATCGGGGCGACCCGCATGTTGGCGCCGCAGCCCTTGGATCCGACGTCGCTCGCCTGCTGCCAGCGGAACTTCTCGTGGCTGAGCCGCTCGCAGGCGCGCAGGCAGGTCATGCCGGGGGCGCGGTTGTTGTCCGGTGAGCGCCACCAGTCGACGAACTCCTCGCGGACGGGCCGCTCCAGCCGCAGGGGCGTCAACGGCCCGCGGGCGAGGGCGGTGCGCAGGCCGCGGGCGAGGGCGAGCGTCATCTGGGTGTCGTCGGTGATCAACGCCTTCGTCGGCAGCGGCAGTTGCCGCCAGTCGGGCCAGTCGTTCGCGATCGCCTCGACCGTCTTGAACTCCGTCACCCGGCCGATCGCGTCCCCGATCGCCAGACCCAGCAGCGTGCCCGTCGCCTTGCCCACGGCCGCTCCCCCTCTTCCGTCACACCTCGACCAACAGCTCTTCCAGCCCCCGGATCACGTAGCCCGGGCGCCACTCGGGCTCGCGGACGAGCCGCAGGCCCGGCGCCCGGCGCAGCAGCGCGCCGTACGACTCGGTGAGCTCCAGTCTGGCGAGCGGGGCGCCGAGACAAAAGTGGATTCCGGCGCCGAAGGTGACGTGCGGGTTGTCGGTGCGGCCGAGGTCGAGCCGGTCGGGGTCGGCGAAGCGCTCCGGGTCGCGGTTGGCGGAGCCGAAGAGCAGGGCGATCTCGGAGCCGCGCGGGACGGTGACGCCGCGGACCTCGATGTCCTCCAGCACCCAGCGCTCGAACATCTGCAGCGGGGTGTCCCAGCGCATCAGTTCCTCGACGGCGGTGGGCAGCAGGCCGTCCACGTCGCCGCGCAGCCGGGCGAGTTCGCCGGGGTTGCGGAACAGCGCCCACCAGCCGTTGCCGGTGGTGTTGACGGTGGCCTCGTGGCCGGCGTTGAGCAGCAGCACGCAGGTGGAGATCATCTCCTGCTCGCTGAGCGCGTCGGTGCCCTCCTGGGCCTGGACGAGCGCGCTGATCAGGTCGGTGCCGGGGGCGGCGCGGCGCTCGCGGATCAGGGCGCGCAGGTAGTCGGAGAACTCGATGCTCGCGGTGACGGCCCGCCGGGCCGCCTCCTCGGTGGGGTTGAGCTCGAACATCCCGGTGATGTCGGCGGACCAGGGCCGCAGCAGGTGCCGGTCGGCCTCCGGGACGCCCAGCATCTCGGCGATGACGGCGACCGGCAGCGGCTCGGCGACGGCGGCGACGAGATCGCCGCCGCCGTCAGCCAGCAGTCCGTCCACGAGCTCCCCGGCGAGGCGCCGGACGGTTGGGCGCAGGCCCTCGACCATGCGCGGGGTGAAGGCCTTGGAGACCAGCCGGCGGATCCGGGTGTGGTCGGGCGCCTCCAGGTCGAGCAGCCCGTGGTCGTTGAGGGTGTGGAACGGCTCGTGCGCCGGGTCGGGCGCGGGCCGGCCGAACTCCTCGTGGCTGAAGCGGTGGGTGTACGTGCGCCCGAGGCGCCGGTCGCGCAGGAGCGCGCTGACGTCCTCGTGGCGCGAGACGAGCCACTGCTTCGTCGGCTCGTAGTACGTCACCGGCGCGTGCTCGCGCAGTTCGGCGTACGCGTCGTACGGGTGGGCCACGAACGCCGCCGACCAGGGGTCGAACTTCGCCGTCGTCGTCATCGGTCGATCACTCCAGGCCTAGAGGGGGGCCAGCCGGAAGGATCATCGTATGCAGGCGGTTCGTCCGACCTTAAGAGTGCTCGGCGAGCAACTTCCGCACCAGCGCCGGGAGGGCCGTGGAGATCGGCTCCCTGATCACCTCGTCCGCGGCCTCGTCGAACGGCGTCGGCTCGCCGTTCACGACGACCAGGCGGGCGCCGCCCTCCAGCGCGATCTGCGGCAGCGAGGCCACCGGGTAGACCTGGAGGCTGGTGCCGACCGCGACGAAGAGGTCGCAGGCCTTGGCGATCGCGTCGGCCTGCTGGAGCACCACCGGGTCCAGTGCCTCCCCGAACATCACCGTCCGCGGGCGCAGGATCCCGCCGCACTCCCGGCAGTCCGGGTCCGGCTTGCCCGCCTCGACCCGGGCCAGCGCCTCGGCCATGTCGCCGACCACCCGGCAGCGCGCGCACTGCACCTCCCGTGCGGTGCCGTGCAGTTCGAGCACCTTGCGGGCCGGCAGGCCGGCTCGCTGCTGCAGGCCGTCGACGTTCTGGGTCAGCACCCGCACGGGCAGCCCGGAACGCTCCAGGTCGACCAGCGCGCGGTGCCCGGCGTTCGGCTCGGCGGCCAGCGCGCCGGCGTCCCGGCGCATCAGCCAGGCCCGGCGGCGCACCTCGGGGTCGGCCAGGTACGGGCCGAGGGTGACCAGCTTCTGGGCCGACGGGTCGCGCTGCCAGAGCCCGTTCGGGCCGCGGTAGTCGGGGATGCCGGAGTCGGTCGAAATGCCCGCGCCGGTGAGCACGGCGATCAGTGGACGCTTGGTCATACCCGGACCGTACGGGGACGGGCCCGCCGGCGGCCACCGAAAATCCTCGCGCCCCCGCCGCCGGAAGTCCGGACGAGCTAGGCCAGGGCTGCCGTGCGCGGTGCGGCGCCGAGGCGCGCCAGCGGGGCCAGCGCGACCAGGTAGCAGGCGGCGGCCAGCGGGATGAACGCCAGGTCGACCATCGACGCGAGCGTCCCGGCCACCATGAGGACCGGGCTCCACCAGCGCAGCGTCCGGGCCGCGCCCACCGAGGCGGCGACCAGCAGGGCCAGCAGGCCGACGTAGAACAGCAGCGGGCCGACCTTGTACACGGCCTCGAGCACACCGGGGACGGCCTGGATCCGCTCGAACATCCGCGACTGCTCGTCCTTGGTCGCCGATGCCAGGCCGACGTACAGGTCGATCCCGATCTGGACCACCGAGGCCACCAGCCCCGTGAGCGCCACCCCCAGCACGGTGCCCGCCGCGAGCCGCCCGGCCGGCGTGCTGCGCGGGGCTATCAGCCGGCGCAGCCCCAGGAAGACCGGCGCGAACAGCAGCAGCCCGGCGAACATGAGCGCGTGTCCGGTCGTCCAGCCGAGGCCCGGCTCGCGGGAGCCGGGGACGAGGCGGATGCCGCCGTACAGCGCCATCAGGGCCGGGGCCCCGACGACGGCGTAGGCGGTGAGGCGGGTGCTGCGGGTGCTGGTGGTCCGAGCGGCGTTCATCTGCGTTCTCCCGTGGTGTCCGTGATCCGTTCTCCGACACCACGGATCCTGTCGGCCGGGGCCCTCGTCGCGGATCGCCCGCACCGGCGAACTGCCCGCCTCCCCCGCGCGGGGGAGGGCCCGGGACAGGCCTAGTCCTCCCCGGCCACCACCGCGCCGGACTCGTACGCGAACACCACCGCGTGCACCCGGTCGCGCAGCCCCAGCTTGCTCAGCACGTTGCTGACGTGCGTCTTCACGGTGTGCTCGCTGACCACCAGCTCCGCCGCGATCTCCGCGTTGGACAGCCCGCGCGCCAGCAGCCGCAGCGTCTCCTGCTCGCGCAGGGTCAGCTGCTCCAGCAGCTTGGACGGCGGACGGACGGCCCGCTCCGCCGTCCCCGGGCGGCGTGCCGCGAACTCGCCGATCAGCCGCTTCGTCACCGAGGGCGCGAGCAACGCCTCCCCCGAGGCGACCATCCGCACGCCGTGCGCCAGGTCGTCCCGGCGGACGTCCTTCAGCAGGAAGCCGCTCGCGCCCGCGTACAGCGCGTCGAAGACGTAGTCGTCGATGTCGAAGGTGGTCAGCATGATCACCTTGGTGGCCGGGAACTCCGCGCACACCCGCCGGGCCGCCTCCAGCCCGTCCATCACCGGCATGCGGACGTCCAGCAGCAGCACGTCGGGGCCGTGCTCGCGCACGGCCTCGACGGCCTCGGCGCCGTCGCACGCCTCGGCCACCACCTCGATGTCCGGCTGGGCGTCCAGGATCATCCCGAACCCGGCCCGCACCAGCTCCTGGTCGTCCGCGACGACCACCCGTATCGGCGTCATCCGCCCACCCTCTCCACCACCCCGGCCGGCCCCAACGGCAGCCGGGCAGTCACCAGGAAGCCCTCGCCGGCCGGGCCCGGACCGGCCTCGGCCCGCCCGCCGCAGGCGGCGGCCCGCTCCCGGATGCCGACCAGCCCGCGCCCGCCGGACCAGCCGCCCACCGCGCGGTCGGCGGCGAGCGGCACGCCACGGCCGTTGTCGGACACCACGACCTCCAGCGCCTCGCCGGCCCGGCGCACCCGGATCGCGGCCAGGTCGGCGCCGGAGTGCTTGACGGTGTTGGTCAGCGCCTCCTGCACGATCCGGTACGCCGCCGCCTCGACGTCGGCGGGCACCGCGCCCAGCCCGTCCGCGAGGTCGAGCTCCACCCGCAGGCCGGCCCGGCGCACCCGCTCGGCGACGTCGGCCAGTTCGGCCAGCCGCGGCTGCGGGGCCAGCTCGGGGCTCGCCCCGTCCTCCTTCAACACCCCCAGCACGCGCCGCAGTTGGACCATCGCGTCGCGGCCGGAATCGGCGATCGTGTCGAACGCGCGGATCGCCCGCTCCGGCTTGCTGTGCACCACCAGCGGCCCGGCCTCGGCCTGGATCACCATCAGCGACACGGCGTGCGCCAGGATGTCGTGCATCTCCCGCGCGATCCGGGCCCGCTCCTCGGCGACCGCCCTGGCCGCCTCGCTGGCCGTCCGCTCGCCCGCCTCGCGGGCCCGCGCCGCCTCCACCCGGGCCAGCTGCCGCTGGGCGCGCACCAGCGAGCCGAAGACGAACGAGCCGACCGACGTGAGCAGGCTGAACAGCATGCCGTTCGGCGAGTGGGTGCCCAGCACGTTGGCGAGCACCACGACCGCGAAGACCGTCCAGCGCTGCCGCTCCGAGGAGCGCTCCGCCACCGTGTAGATGCCGATCACCGCGTACAGCGGCAGCTGCGGGTTCGCCGAGTGCGCGACCAGCGACAGCACCACCGACGCCGCGCTGACCGCCGCCAGCGAGGTCAGCGTGAACCGGCGCCGCCACGGCAGCGGCAGCGCGGTCGAGACCGCGACCAGGTAGACCCACCAGGGCCACGCCACGTCGTCGTTGTAGACCGACCACACCGAGACCGCCGCCGAGGCCAGCGCCAGCAAGGTGTCCAGCACATACGGACTCCGCCCGGCCGTCCAGCCCCGCCAGCGCGCAGCGCGCTCCACCCTCGTACCTCCCCCGTACCCGGGGACGCCGCCCCCGCGGAGAAGATCATGCCCTACCGGCAGGACTTCCGGGACGGCCCGGGCGGCCGGACGCACGGGCCCGGCCGCGACCGCCCGGTCAGACACCGGAAACCGTCACACCACCGGTCCCGGCCCGCGCGGTGATGCTGCGCGCCGCCCCCGCCTTCGACGGGATGCCGAGGTCCACCCCGCCGACCCCCGCCTGCGCGTCCACCGCGTACTCCGCGCCGGCCGGCACCTTCAGCCGCACCCCGCCGGTCGACACCTTGGCCTCGACCTTCGTCGGGGCCGCCGCGAAGTCCGCCCGCACCCCGCCGTTGGTGGCGCTCAGCCGCACCTGCGGCGAGGTCAGCCCGGTCGCCTCGACGCCCCCGTTGTCCACCGACGCGTCGACCTCGGCGGCCAGCCCGACCAGGCGCACCCCGCCGGTCGTCTCCGTGACGGTGACCTTCGTCCCGGCCGGCACCTGTACGTCGTACCCGACACCGCACGCGTCGCAGTCGTACGTCAGCCGCAGCACGCCGTCCTTCACCTCGTGCGTGGCGCGCGGCGCGTCCCCCTTGTAGTTCTGCTTCTCGGTCACCTGGACCGCGGTGCCGCCGCCCGTGACGACGACCCCGCCGGTGTGCCCCTCGACCACCAGCTCCCGGACGCCGTCCGTGACGCCGTAGCTCACCGTGCGGTGCTCGTCGTCGCCGCCCCCGAACGGCAGGCACGCCGACATCCCGAACAGCACGGCCCCCGTGATCGCCACCGCACCCAGTACCCGCTTCATTCCCGGCCCCCTTCGCAAGCCCGTCATCCCGACACCGAGAAGACTCGCGCAGCGGCCCCCTCCCCCGCCTCCCTCCCCGGAGCGGTCCTCACCACTCCCCCGCACGGGGGATCCGGGCCCGGAAACGCCGCAGGGCGGCCACCCCCGTGAGGGGTGACCGCCCTGCGATCAGTGCTGCTCGACTCAGCCGGTGTACGGGCCGTAGTCGTAGTCGTCCAGCGGAACCGCCTGGCCGGAGCCGGCGCCGAAGGGCGACAGGTCGTAGTCGTCGTAGCCGACGGCCGAGTACATGGCGGCCTTGGCCTCCTCGGTCGGCTCGACCCGGATGTTGCGGTAGCGGGGCAGACCCGTACCGGCCGGGATGAGCTTACCGAGGATGACGTTCTCCTTGAGGCCCAGCAGCGGGTCCGACTTGGCGTGGATCGCCGCGTCGGTGAGGACCCGGGTCGTCTCCTGGAAGGAGGCGGCCGACAGCCAGGACTCGGTGGCCAGCGAGGCCTTGGTGATACCCATCAGCTGCGGACGGCCGGAGGCGGGGTGACCGCCCTCGGAGACCACACGACGGTTCTCGGTCTCGAAGCGGCCGCGCTCGACGAGCTCGCCCGGGAGCAGCTCGGCGTCGCCCGACTCGATGATCGTCACGCGGCGGAGCATCTGCCGGATGATGATCTCGATGTGCTTGTCGTGGATCGACACGCCCTGCGAGTTGTAGACCTTCTGGACCTCGGCGACCAGGTGGATCTGGACGGCACGCTGGCCCATGATGCGCAGGACGTCGTGCGGGTTGGTGGCACCCATGGTCAGCTTCTGGCCGACCTCGACCGCCTCGCCCTCGCTGACGAGCAGCTTCACGCGCTTGGACACCGGGTACGCGATCTCGTCGGTGCCGTCGTCCGGCGTGATGACGATCTTGCGGGTCTTCTCGGTGTCCTCGATCCGCGCCCGGCCGGTGGCCTCCGAGATCGGGGCCACACCCTTGGGGGTACGGGCCTCGAAGAGCTCGACGACACGCGGCAGACCCTGGGTGATGTCGTCACCGGCCACACCACCGGTGTGGAAGGTACGCATGGTCAGCTGGGTACCGGGCTCACCGATGGACTGGGCGGCGATGATGCCGACCGCCTCACCGATGTCGACCAGCTTGCCGGTGGCCAGCGAACGGCCGTAGCAGAAGGCACAGGTGCCGACGGCGGACTCACAGGTCAGGATCGAGCGGACCTTGACCTCGGCGATGCCGTGGCGGATCAGCTCGGCCATCAGCACGTCACCGAGGTCGGTGTTGGCGGTGGCGAGGAGCTTGCCGTCGACCGTGATGTCCTCGGCGAGCATGCGGGCGTAGACGCTGGTCTCGACGTCGTCGGCCTTGCGCAGCACGCCGTCGGCGCCCACGGAGCCGATCGACAGCTTCAGGCCGCGCTCGGTGCCGCAGTCCTCCTCGCGAATGATGACGTCCTGGGAGACGTCGACCAGACGACGGGTGAGGTAGCCGGAGTCGGCGGTACGGAGGGCGGTGTCGGCCAGACCCTTACGGGCACCGTGGGTGGAGATGAAGTACTCCAGCACGGTGAGACCCTCACGGAACGACGCCTTGATGGGTCGCGGGATGGTCTCGTTCTTGGCGTTCGACACCAGACCACGCATACCGGCGATCTGGCGCATCTGCATCATGTTTCCACGAGCACCCGAGTCGACCATCATGAAGATGGGGTTCGTCTTCGGGAAGTTCTCGTTCATGGCCTCGGCGACCTCGTTGGTCGCCTGGGTCCAGATGCCGATGAGCTCCTGCTTGCGCTCGTCGTTGGTGATCAGGCCGCGCTCGTACTGACGCTGGACCTTCTCCGCCTTCGCCTCGTAGCCCTCCAGGATCTGGGGCTTGTTCGGCGGGACGACGACGTCGGAGATCGAGACGGTGACACCCGAGCGGGTCGACCAGTGGAAGCCGGCCGACTTCAGGTTGTCCAGGGTCGCCGCGACGACGACCTTGGGGTAGCGCTCCGCCAGGTCGTTGACGATCGCGGAGAGCTGCTTCTTGCCCACCTCGTAGTCGACGAACGGGTAGTCCTCGGGCAGCAGCTCGTTGAAGAGCGCGCGGCCCAGGGTGGTGCCCAGGCGGAAGGGCTCGCCCTCGAACCAGGTCGACTGGCCGTCCTCGTCCACCGGGGCGGTCCAGCCGCGCGGCGGGACGGTGCCGGCGCCGAGGCGCAGCTCGATCGGGGCCTGGACGTCCAGCTCGCGGGCGTCGAAGGCCATGATCGCCTCGGCGGTCGACGAGAAGGTGCGGCCGGCGCCCTTCACGTTGTCGCGGTCCGAGGTCAGGAAGAACAGACCGAGCACCATGTCCTGGGTCGGCATGGTGACGGGGCGACCGTCGGCCGGCTTCAGGATGTTGTTCGAGGACAGCATCAGGATGCGGGCCTCGGCCTGCGCCTCCGCGGAGAGCGGCAGGTGGACGGCCATCTGGTCACCGTCGAAGTCCGCGTTGAACGCGGTGCAGACGAGCGGGTGGATCTGGATGGCCTTGCCCTCGACCAGCTGCGGCTCGAAGGCCTGGATGCCGAGGCGGTGCAGGGTGGGCGCACGGTTCAGCAGGACCGGGTGCTCGGCGATGACCTCTTCGAGCACGTCCCACACGACCGGGCGGGCGCGCTCGACCATGCGCTTGGCCGACTTGATGTTCTGCGCGTGGTTCAGGTCCACCAGGCGCTTCATCACGAACGGCTTGAAGAGCTCCAGCGCCATGGCCTTCGGCAGACCGCACTGGTGCAGCTTGAGCTGCGGGCCGACGACGATGACCGAACGGGCCGAGTAGTCGACTCGCTTGCCGAGGAGGTTCTGGCGGAAACGACCCTGCTTGCCCTTCAGCATGTCGCTGAGGGACTTCAGCGGGCGGTTGCCCGGACCGGTGACCGGACGGCCGCGGCGGCCGTTGTCGAACAGCGCGTCGACGGCCTCCTGGAGCATGCGCTTCTCGTTGTTCACGATGATCTCGGGGGCACCGAGGTCGAGCAGGCGCTTCAGGCGGTTGTTGCGGTTGATGACGCGGCGGTACAGGTCGTTCAGGTCGGAGGTCGCGAAGCGGCCACCGTCCAGCTGCACCATCGGACGCAGGTCCGGCGGGATGACCGGGACGCAGTCCAGCACCATGCCGTTGGGCTTGTTGGTGGTCTGCAGGAACGCGGAGACGACCTTGAGGCGCTTGAGCGCACGGGTCTTCTTCTGGCCCTTGCCGGTGCGGATGATCTCGCGCAGGCGCTCGGACTCCTCCGCCAGGTCGAAGGTCTCCAGGCGGTCCTTGAGGGCCGCCGCACCCATCGAGCCGGAGAAGTAGGTGCCGAAGCGGTCGCGCAGCTCGCGGTAGAGCAGCTCGTCGCCCTCAAGGTCCTGGACCTTGAGGTTCTTGAAGCGGGCCCACACCTCGTCGAGGCGGTCGAGCTCGCGCTGCGCGCGGTCGCGCAGCTGCTTCATCTCGCGCTCGGCGCTCTCGCGCACCTTGCGGCGCACGTCGGCCTTGGCGCCCTCGGCCTCCAGCTCGGCCAGGTCGGTCTCGGCCTTCTTGGCGCGGCCTTCGAGGTCGGCGTCGCGGCGGTTCTCGATCTGCTGGCGCTCGACGGAGACGTGCGCCTCCAGCGACGGCAGGTCGCGCTGACGGCGCTCGTCGTCGACCCAGGTGATCATGTAGGCGGCGAAGTAGATGACCTTCTCGAGGTCCTTCGGCGCCAGGTCGAGCAGGTAGCCGAGGCGGGACGGCACACCCTTGAAGTACCAGATGTGGGTGACCGGGGCGGCCAGCTCGATGTGGCCCATCCGCTCGCGGCGCACCTTGGCGCGGGTCACCTCGACGCCGCAGCGCTCACAGATGATGCCCTTGAAGCGGACGCGCTTGTACTTACCGCAGTAGCACTCCCAGTCCCGGGTGGGGCCGAAGATCTTCTCGCAGAAGAGTCCGTCCTTTTCGGGCTTCAGGGTGCGGTAGTTGATGGTCTCCGGCTTCTTGACCTCGCCGTGCGACCACTGGCGGATGTCGTCGGCGGTGGCCAGGCCGATGCGGAGCTCGTCGAAGAAGTTGACGTCAAGCACTGGTCGTCAAGCCCTCTTTCGTAAGTCGAGAGTCGTTCATGTGGTCTGAGGGGGGCCTGGGGGCGGGCCGGCCCGGTCAGCGGGCCGGCCCAACCTCCGTCAGACCTCTTCGACGCTGCTCGGCTCGCGCCGGGACAGGTCGATGCCGAGCTCCTCGGCGGCGCGGAAGACGTCCTCGTCGGAGTCCCGCATCTCGATGGACTGGCCGTCCGAGGACAGCACCTCCACGTTGAGGCAGAGCGACTGCATTTCCTTGATGAGGACCTTGAAGGACTCGGGAATGCCGGGCTCGGGGATGTTCTCGCCCTTGACGATGGCCTCGTAGACCTTCACGCGGCCGAGCACGTCGTCGGACTTGATGGTGAGCAGCTCCTGCAGCGCGTAGGCCGCGCCGTACGCCTCGAGGGCCCACACCTCCATCTCACCGAAGCGCTGACCACCGAACTGCGCCTTACCACCGAGCGGCTGCTGGGTGATCATCGAGTACGGACCGGTCGAACGGGCGTGCAGCTTGTCGTCGACCAGGTGGTGCAGCTTGAGGATGTACATGTAGCCGACCGAGACCGGCATCGGGAACGGCTCGCCGGAGCGGCCGTCGAACAGGCGGGCCTTGCCGGTGGAGTTCACCAGGCGCTCGCCGTCACGGGTGAGCGTGGTGTTGTC
Organism: Kitasatospora sp. NPDC059408; assembly: GCF_042751525.1. Taxonomy (NCBI): domain Bacteria; kingdom Bacillati; phylum Actinomycetota; class Actinomycetes; order Kitasatosporales; family Streptomycetaceae; genus Kitasatospora; species Kitasatospora sp. NPDC059408. The sequence continues at coordinate 21,840 of NZ_JBHYWI010000028.1, read as the reverse complement.
CAGCAGGCCGGTGATCTCGTCCTCGCGGGCGCCGTCGAAGACCGGGGTGGCGAGGTTGGTGCCGCCCTGGACGGTGTCGGCGCCGATCGCCTGCAGGCGCTGGGCCCACTCGTCGGCGAGGCCGGAGACGTCCCAGCCCTGCTTGGCGAGCCACCCGAGGTGAATCTCCAGGACCTGCCCGGGGTTCATTCGGGACGGGACGCCCAGCGGGTTGAGGATGATGTCGACCGGGGTGCCGTCCTCCAGGAACGGCATGTCCTCGACCGGCAGGATCTTGGAGATGACGCCCTTGTTGCCGTGACGGCCGGCGAGCTTGTCACCGTTGGTGATCTTGCGCTTCTGGGCCACGTAGACGCGGACCAGCTGGTTGACGCCCGGGGGCAGCTCGTCGCCCTCTTCGCGGTCGAAGACGCGGACGCCGATGACCTTGCCGGACTCACCGTGCGGGACCTTCAGCGAGGTGTCGCGGACCTCACGGGCCTTCTCGCCGAAGATCGCGCGGAGCAGGCGCTCCTCGGGGGTCAGCTCGGTCTCGCCCTTCGGGGTGACCTTGCCGACCAGGATGTCGCCGGTGACGACGTCGGCGCCGATGCGGATGATGCCGCGCTCGTCGAGGTCGGCGAGGACCTCCTCGGAGACGTTCGGGATGTCCCGGGTGATCTCCTCGGGGCCGAGCTTGGTGTCACGGGCGTCGACCTCGTGCTCCTCGATGTGGATCGAGGAGAGGACGTCGTCCTGCACGAGGCGCTGCGACAGGATGATCGCGTCCTCGTAGTTGTGACCCTCCCACGACATGAACGCCACGAGCAGGTTCTTGCCGAGGGCCATCTCGCCCTCGTCGGTGCACGGGCCGTCGGCCAGGACCTGGCCGGTCTCGACCCGGGCGCCCTCGTCCACGAGCACCTTCTGGTTGAAGGCGGTGCCCTGGTTCGAGCGGGTGAACTTGGCGGCGCGGTACGTGGTGTAGGTGCCGTCGTCGTTCGCCACGGTGACGTAGTCGGCCGAGACCTCCTGGACGACACCGGCCTTCTCGGCGGTGATGACGTCGGCGGCGTCGACGGCGCAGCGGTACTCCATGCCGGTGCCGACCAGCGGGGCCTCGCTCTTCAGCAGCGGCACCGCCTGGCGCATCATGTTCGAGCCCATGAGCGCGCGGTTGGCGTCGTCGTGCTCGAGGAACGGGATCATGGCGGTCGCGACCGACACCATCTGGCGCGGCGAGACGTCCATGTAGTCGATCTCGGAGCCCGGGATGTAGTCGATCTCGCCGCCACGGCGGCGGACCAGGACGCGAGGCTCGGCGAAGTGCAGGTCCGCGGTCAGCGGGGCGTTCGCCTGGGCGATGACGTAGCGGTCCTCCTCGTCGGCGGTGAGGTAGTCCACCTGCTCGGTGACGACACCGTCGACGACCTTGCGGTACGGGGTCTCGATGAAGCCGAACGCGTTGACCCGGCCGTACGAGGCGAGCGACCCGATCAGACCGATGTTCGGGCCTTCGGGGGTCTCGATCGGACACATGCGCCCGTAGTGCGAGGGGTGCACGTCACGGACCTCGAAGCCGGCGCGCTCACGGGAGAGACCACCGGGACCGAGGGCGGACAGACGGCGCTTGTGGGTCAGGCCCGACAGCGGGTTCGTCTGGTCCATGAACTGCGACAGCTGGCTGGTGCCGAAGAACTCCTTGATGGAGGCGACGACCGGCCGGATGTTGATCAGGGTCTGCGGCGTGATCGCCTCGACGTCCTGGGTGGTCATGCGCTCGCGCACGACGCGCTCCATACGGGCGAGACCCGTACGGACCTGGTTCTGGATGAGCTCGCCGACGTTGCGCAGGCGGCGGTTGCCGAAGTGGTCGATGTCGTCGACCTCGACCACGATGTCGCGGCCGGTCTCGTCGTTCCACTCGGTCTCACCGGCGTGCAGCTTCACCAGGTACTTGATCGCACCGATGATGTCGGGCTCGGTGAGCACGCCGGAGTCCAGCGACTCGGCGTTGCCCAGCTTCCGGTTCACCTTGTAGCGGCCGACCTTCGCGAGGTCGTAGCGCTTCGGGTTGAAGTACAGGTTCTCCAGAAGCGTCTGCGCGGCCTCGCGCGTCGGCGGCTCGCCCGGACGCAGCTTGCGGTAGATGTCCAGCAGCGCGTCGTCCTGGCCCTGGGTGTGGTCCTTCTCCAGGGTGTTGCGCATGGACTCGTACTCGCCGAACTCCTCGAGAATCATCTCGTTGGTCCAGCCGAGCGCCTTCAGCAGCACGGTGACGGACTGCTTGCGCTTGCGGTCGATGCGGACGCCGACCATGTCGCGCTTGTCGATCTCCATCTCCAGCCAGGCACCACGCGAGGGGATGACCTTGCAGGAGTAGATGTCCTTGTCGGAGACCTTGTCCAGGGTGGAGTCGAAGTACACACCCGGGGAACGGACCAGCTGCGACACGACGACACGCTCGGTGCCGTTGATCACGAACGTGCCCTTGTGGGTCATGAGCGGGAAGTCGCCCATGAAGACCGTCTGAGACTTGATCTCACCGGTCTCGTTGTTGGTGAACTCGGCCGTGACGAAGAGCGGGGCCGCGTACGTGAAGTCACGGTCCTTGCACTCGTCAATCGAGTTCTTCGGCGGCTCGAAACGGTGGTCGCGGAAGGTCAGGGACATCGACCCGCTGAAGTCCTCGATCGGGGAGATCTCCTCGAAGATCTCCTCCAGACCGGACTTGGTGGGGACGTCCTGACCGTTCTCCAGCGCCGCCTCGACCCGGGACTTCCAGGCCGCGTTGCCGAGCAGCCAGTCAAAGCTCTCGGTCTGCAGGGCCAGGAGGTTGGGGACCTCGAGGGGCTCCTTGATCTTCGCGAAGGAGACGCGGAGCGGGGCGGTGGATGCGGCGGAATTGTTCGAGGCGTTGCGCGGCGCGGCCAAGAGGGGGGTCCTTCCGAGGGCTCGGAGCTCACTACGCGCGTACCAGCCGGGCCTGCATGGGCTTGGTCCCGCCTCCCTCGCCACTGGCCTCCGCCGGGACCGAAGTCCCAGGTCAGAGCCGCTTTGCGGAGGTGGTGCCAGACCCCTTCAGGGCAACGCAAACTCCGGGCGACGAGTCACGGAGCAGCTAACAGGCAGCGCAAAGGGACAGTGTAGCCAAAGGGCACACTGCTGTCCAGCTCTGATTCGGAAACCGAATCGGAGACTCCTCCCGGTAGCCGGCGGGCGCGGGCGCTCGCCGGTACTGCTCTGGGCACTGCACCGGCCCGGACCGAGCCGGGCCGCTCAACTCACGTGGAGTCACTTCCCGCCGGAGCCGCTGGTTATGCATCCAGCCGCAAACCAACCGGGGGGACTCGCGCCTTGAGAATCGCGCGCCGCGCCAGGTTCGTCAAGGGCCCCGCCTCCGGCGCGGACCTCGCCCTGTCCATCGATCGGAACCCCTCCGGCGTTACAGAAGCCGTGGTGGGGGCTACTCCCGATGACGGTGATCACCATACCCCCCGGCACCGACAGTGCCGAGTGAGCGATGGGCCACACCGGTGGTCCCGACCTGCGGCCGGGAACGCGAAAAGGCCGGGCCGACCACCCGCAAGGGTGATCGGCCCGGCCCGGAGCCCCCTCGGAGGGGGCCCGAGATCACTTGACGGTGACCTTGGCGCCGGCACCCTCGAGGGCGGCCTTGGCCTTCTCGGCAACGTCCTTGGCAACCTTCTCCAGGACCTTGGCACCAGCGGTGTCAACGAGGTCCTTGGCCTCCTTCAGGCCGAGGGAGGTCAGGGTGCGCACCTCCTTGATGACCTGGATCTTCTTGTCGCCGGCACCATCGAGGATGACGTCGAACTCGTCCTGCTCCTCGACGGCCTCGACGGCGGCCGGGCCACCGGCGGCGGCAACGGCGACCGGGGCGGCGGCGGTGACGTCGAACTTCTCCTCGAAGGCCTTCACGAAGGCAGCGAGCTCGATGAGGGTGAGCTCCTCGAACTGCGCGAGCAGCTCGTCCTGGGACAGCTTCGCCATGATGGCGTCCTTCCACTAAATCGGCAGGTGGTGCCGTATGTACGGGTTGGGCGGGCACGGGCCCGCAGCGAGGCGTGAGCCTGCCGAATTACTCGGCGGCGGCGTCCTCGGCGGCGGGAGCCGGCGTACCGGCACCGCCCTGCTCGACCTTGTCGCGCAGCGCGTCCACAGTGCGGACGAGCTTCGACGGCAGGGCCTGGAAGAGCGCGGCAGCCTGGGACTGCTTGGCCTTCAGGGCACCCGCCAGCTTGGCGAGCAGCACCTCGCGGGACTCGAGGTCCGCGAGCTTCTTGATCTCATCGGCGGACAGCGCCTTACCGTCAAGGACACCGCCCTTGATGATGAGAGCGGGGTTCTCCTTGGCGAAGTCACGCAGAGCCTTCGCCGACTCCACCGGGTCACCGGTGACGAAGGCGACAGCCGTCGGACCGTTGAACAGGTCGTCCAGCTCGGAGATCCCGGCCTCATTGGCCGCGATCTTGGTCAGCGTGTTCTTCACCACGGCGTACTCGGCGTTGTCGCCGAGCGAGCGACGCAGGGTCTTGACCTGCTTCACCGAGAGACCGCGGTACTCGGTCAGCAGCGCCGCGGAGGAGCCACGGAACTTGTCCGTGATCTCGGCGACGGCGGCAGCCTTGTCGGGCCTGGCCATAGGCTTACGCCTCCTTCCGTGATGTCGAAGTCCGGCCGACCGCGAAAGTCGACCATTCACACCTCGAACCGACCGGACGGAAGGAAAGCTCTTGCGGAAAATGCAATGAGCCCCGGTGCGCAGGCGCACGGGGCTCGTAGCGACCTCGACGGGCATTCGCGCGAACGCGGACCCGGAAGTCGAAGCTCCAGACACACCTGCGCGGGCTGCCTGCGCACGGGGCGCAGATCCTTCGGTCACCGGCTCCCTGACGAGAGCGTGGCGACAACCAGCGGTCTTTGGCTTCGGCAACAGTAACCGGACTCCGCCGTCCGGGGCAAATCGCCCCCGGGACGCCGGGAGCTCAGCGGGCCAGCGGGGACACCGTGCGCGTCCCGGTGTCCACGGTGTCGGTCTCGGCAGGGGCCTGGACGGAGAGCAGGGCGCCGGCGAGGTCGGTGTAGAGCACCGAGTCGTCCGCCCGGCCGGAGTCCCCGGTACCGGTGCGCTGGAGCTTGACCAGCTGGTCCTTGTCGTTCAGCCACAGGTCCAGGGTCAGCGAGAGCGAGCCGCCGGGGGCGAGCGCCGCCCGCAGCCCGTCCCGGCGGGACTGGCTCAGCTGGGTCTGGGCAGCCGCGTACTTCTCCGCGGTCGTCGTCACCTGGTAGTGCTCGACGGTCGAGTCCTCGAACTTCTCCTCGGCGACGAACCGCGGCTCCACGCCGTCCGCGGTCGCGGCGGTCAGCGCCTCGACCGGGTTCAGCAGGTCGATCAGCCCCGCGTACGGGACCTCCTTGTGGCCGTCCGGGCCCGGCGGCGTGGAGAAGCGCTCCCAGTGCTTGCCGCCCTGACGGGCCGCGGTGGCCGCGTCGCCGCCCTGGTAGGCGACGGTGTCCACGACGATCAGCTGCTCGGCGTCGGCCGGGGTGGACCGCTTGATCTGCAGCGCCGTCTTGGGCTGCCAGAACAGCGGCCCGGCGCCGGCGTCGGCCCCCAGCCGGTAGCTGACCTTGGCCCGGCGGGCGGTCTGCATGGCCAGCTCGGCGGAGAGCAGGACGCCGTGCGGCGAGCGGTCGGTCGGCTTGGCCGGCCCCGTCGGGGAGGCGCTGGTCGGGGTCGGGCTGCCGGTGGGCGTCGGCCCGGCGTCGTCGCCACCGCCGCACGCGCTCAGCCCGCTCGCCAGCAGCACGACGACCGCCACGGCCGTCAGCCGCCGCCGTCCCGCCATCGCTGTCCCCTTTCGCCCCGGTCGCCCTTCCGCCGCGGTCGCCGCCGCGGCGGCCTCGCTGTTCCGGCCACCATGCCACCCGGGCCCGGGTCAGCCCGCGGCGCCCCCTTGTCCAGCGCCGCCGGCTCGGACGGCTCCACCGTGTCGGCGGGGTCCGGAGCGGGGGCGGTCACCGGGGTGCCGTAGTCCGAGTATGTGACGGTGACCCTGAACGCGCCGTTCTTGGTGGCGCCCTGCTCGACGCGCTTGACCACGAGCCGGTCGGCCGTCCCCCCGGAGACCTTGGCCATGACCGCCTTGCCGTAGTGCAACCGGTGCCGCCCTCCCACGGCACCGACGGCCTGACCGCCGAGGCGCAGCTACATCGCGTCCCGGGTGGAGCGGTACGGGGCCGACCGGCCGCCGGTGAGGGGCGTCAGGAGCTTGCCGAGCGGGGAGCCCGATGGGCTCCCCGTGCGGTGGTCGGGCGGCTCAGCCGAGCAGCTTGAGGATGTCGGCCGGGTTGCCGAGGTCCGCCGCGGCGGGCGCCGCGATCTTCGCCGCGCTGCCGAGACCCGCGTACTTGACGGTGACGGCGTCGTGCTCGCCGTTCTTGTCGCCGAACTCCTGGAGCTGCACCAGCTGCTGCTTGGCGTCGAGCCAGAGGTCGACGGTGATGGTCTTGCCGTCCTGCTCCAGCGACTTCTGGACGGCCTGGCGCTGCTCCGGGCTGAGCCCGGTCATGCCGGCCACCATGGTGGAGGTGTCCTCCACCGAGCGGATGTGGGTGGCCTGGGTGCCCTCGACGGCCTCCTGGCCGACCTTGGTCGGCTTGTTCGCCGCGGCCAGGGTCAGCTGGACGACCGGGTTGAGCATCTGGGTCATCAGCAGGAGGCCGTCGCCCATCTCGTTGCCGGCGGGCATCTTCACCCAGTGCTTGCCGCCGAGCGCCGCGGCCTCGGCGTCCCCGCCGCCGAGGTAGACGTCGGTCCCGACCACCCGGATGCGCAGCTTCTTGGTGTCCATCTCACCGGTGAGGTCCACGGACGTCTTGCCCGGGTCCTTCCAGTCGGCGTCGCCGCTGCCGCCGGTGTGGGTGGAGCCGTCCGGGGCGACCATGGTGACCTTGCCGTTGCCGGCCTTCTGCATCACCAGCGCGGAGGCGGCCAGCGCGGCCTTCGGGTCCCCGCCCAGGGCCCCGGCGACGGCGTCGCCCGCGGCCTTGGTGTCACCGCCCTTGGTGTCGGCCGCGCTCTTGGCACTGCTGCCGCAGGCGGTCACGCCCCCCACCAGCACGGCGGCCGTGACAACGGCCGAAGCGAGACGCACAGCACGCATGGGAGTCCCCCCGTAAGATCCGAAACGATCCGCTGAAGAGCCGATTTTCGGCCCTCGCTCAGGCGGACTCTAACGGATCGCCAGAACCGGCACGCGGGGATGTCCGCGCGCCCGTCAGCCCGTCGGGGCGGGCGTTCCCTCTCCCTCCCCGGGGGCGGAGACGTCCGTCGTGGTCACCACGGTTCCACCGCTCCCCCTGGCCGTCTCGCGCAACCGCAGCAGCCGGTTGCCCGGCCCCACCCACACGTCGAACCCGATCGTGGTGACCCCGAGCCCGCGGTAGTAGGCGAGCACCCCGGCGAGCCGCTCGGCCGAGAAGTCCTTGTCCGCGCCGAAGTAGTCGGCCACCGGCGCTGCGCCCTGGTAGTGCGCGACCGTCGTCCCGGCCAGCTGCTCGGCGCCGAGCGAACCGAGCGCCCCGGCCTGGACCATCGTGTACGCCGTGCTGCCCGGAGTGCTGATCAGCCAGGTCGTCCAGCCGCCCGCGTACCCGCCGGGCGAGGCGCCCGCGCGCGGGTCCAGCGACTCGGCGCCCGTACGGTCCGCGTGCTTGGCCGCGCCGCCCTGGTAGACGAGGTCGAACTCGCCGTCGCGGCCGGTCAGCCGCCCGGTGCCCAGCTCGTCGGTGACGCTCAGGTCGGTCTCGTCCCGGTCGCCCCAGACCAGCGTGCCGCTCGCGGTGCGGCGCCCGGCCGGGCCCTCGGTCACGACGTCGATCCGGGCCCCGCCGGCGTCGTCGAGCGCCTGGGCCGCCGCGAGCACCACCTGCCTGGGCGGGACCGCCGCCGCGACGTTGCCCGGGGTACGGGCGTCCGGGACGGCCAGCAGGCTGCACCCGGTGGTGCCACCGAGCAGGAGCAGGACGGCCCCGAGGGCGGCGAGGCGGTGGGCGGACGGCAGCACGGCACACTCCGGCGGTCGACACGAGTCGGTCACATGATCCGACCGGCCGAGCGTACGACGCGCCCGACAACGCAACGACGGCGGGCCCGCACTCCCCGCGAGGGGAGTACGGGCCCGCCGTGACGGACTGCTCTGGAGCGCTGTGGCTCAGACCGCGGCCGGGTCTTCCTCGACGAGGAGGTTGCGGGTGCGGTTCGGGTCCACCTGGATGCCGGGGCCCATGGTGGTCGAGAACGCGGTCTTCTTGATGTAGCGGCCCTTGGCGGCGGACGGCTTGGCGCGGAGCACCTCGTCCAGCGCGGCGGCGTAGTTCTCGACCAGCTGCTCGTCGGTGAAGGAGGCCTTACCGATGATGAAGTGCAGGTTCGAGTGCTTGTCGACGCGGAACTCGATCTTGCCGCCCTTGATCTCGTTGACGGCCTTGGCGACGTCCGGGGTCACGGTGCCGGTCTTCGGGTTCGGCATCAGGCCACGGGGACCGAGCACGCGGCCCAGGCGGCCGACCTTGCCCATGAGGTCCGGGGTGGCGACGACGGCGTCGAAGTCGAGGCGGCCCTTGGCGACCTCGTCGATGAGCTCGTCGGAGCCGACGATGTCGGCGCCCGCAGCACGCGCGGCCTCGGCACGCTCGCCGGTCGCGAAGACCAGGACCCGAGCGGTCTTACCGGTGCCGTGCGGGAGGATCACGGTGCTGCGGACCATCTGGTCGGCCTTGCGCGGGTCGACGCCCAGACGCATGGCGACCTCGACGGTGCCGTCGAACTTGGTGGTGCTGGTCGCCTTGGCGAGGCGGACGGCCTCGAGGGGGGCGTAAAGGCGCTCGCGGTCGACCTGAGCGTCCGCGGCCTTCAGAGCCTTGCTGCGCTTCACTGCTGCTCCTGAATGGTGATTGGAGTTGTGGTATTCGACGGACCTGCGCAGGCCCTACCACAGGGACGGCTGAGCCGGTTTGTCCCTGACGGGACGGGGCTGGTCAGCCCTCGACGGTGATGCCCATCGACCGGGCGGTGCCGGCGATGATCTTCTCCGCCGCGTCCAGGTCGTTGGCGTTGAGGTCGGGCATCTTGGTCGTGGCGATCTCGCGGACCTGGGCGCTGGTGAGCTTGGCGACCTTGGTCTTGTGCGGCTCGCTGGAGCCCTTGTCGATACCGGCGGCCTTCAGGATGAGGCGCGCGGCCGGCGGCGTCTTCGTGATGAAGGTGAAGGAACGGTCGTCGTAGACCGTGATCTCCACCGGCACGATCATGCCGCGCTGCGACTCGGTCGCAGCGTTGTAGGCCTTGCAAAACTCCATGATGTTGACGCCGTGCTGGCCCAGCGCGGGGCCGACCGGCGGAGCCGGGTTGGCCGCGCCGGCGTTGATCTGGAGCTTGATAAGCCCCGTGACCTTCTTCTTCTTGGGAGGCATGTCTCTCCGGGTCCTTCCGAGAGGTGATTGCTGGTGCGTGCGGAACCGGGGCGACACCCGGTCGCCAGCACACACATCGAACCAGGCTAACGCGTCCGCGCCGCTGGACCAAAACGGATTCGGGGCGGGGCCGTCGGCCCCGCCCCGAATCCGAAGACCGTACGACTAGTTCTTCTGGATCTGGTCGAAGGACAGCTCGACCGGGGTCTCCCGGCCGAAGATCTCGACCAGGCCCTTGACCTTCTTCGAGTCGGGGTTGATCTCGTTGATGGTCGCCTGGAGGGTCGCGAACGGGCCGTCGGTGACGGTGACCGAGTCGCCGACCTCGAAGTCCAGGACCTGGATCTCGCTGGGCTTGACCGGCGAGGGCTTGCCGGCCTCCTTGGCCGCCTGGCGCTCGACGTCCGGGGCGAGCATCTTGACGACCTCGTCCAGGGTCAGCGGGTACGGGTCGTAGGCGTTGCCCACGAAGCCGGTGACACCGGGGGTGTTGCGCACGACGCCCCAGGACTCGGGGGTGAGGTCCATGCGCACCAGGACGTAGCCGGGGAGCTTGTTCTGGCGGATGGTCTTGCGGTCGCCGTTCTTGATCTGGACGACCTCCTCCTGCGGCACCTCGGCCTGGAAGATGTACTCCTCGACGTTCAGCGAGACGGCGCGCTGCTCCAGGTTCTGCTTCACCCGGTTCTCGTAGCCGGCGTAGGTGTGGATCACGTACCACTCGCCGGGCATGAAGCGCAGGTCCTCGCGGAACTTGGCGACCGGGTCGACCTCGACGGCCTCCTCGACCTCGGCGGCCTCCTCCTCGGCCTCCTCGACCTCGGCGGCGGGCTCCTCGACGGTCTCCACGTGCAGCGCGGCCTCCTCGGCGGGCTCGCCGGCCTCGGCCTCGTCGAACGCCTCGACCTCGTCCTCGTCGCCGTCCACGGCGTCCACGATCTGCTCGGCGGACGCTGCGTCGTCAGCCTGCTCGGCCGCGTCCAGCTCGGCGGCGACATCCGCCTCGCGGACGGTCTCGTCGGCGTCGTACAGGGGGGACTCAGACACGGTGGCTGCTTCTTTCCTGGAGATGGTGAAGGTGGCGCGCTCCGCTACGGCCGCCCGCGCGCCCCGCTCGCGCGGGCGCCAGGTGGATGTCCGGAGACTTCAACAGTACCGAGTCAACGGTAGCGGCCGTGTACGTGCGGCGCAGACAGCTCGACCCGGGCCGAAGTATCGGCCCGGGTCGGGAAGCTTTTCGAAGGCGGTCGGCTCGGTCAGCCGAAGACCAGCAGGCTGAGCTTGGAGAAGCCGTAGTCCAGACCGGCCACCAGGGCCATCATGACCACGACGAAGGTGACCACGACGGTGGTGTAGCTGGTGAGCTCGCCGCGGGTGGGCCAGACGACCTTGCGCAGCTCGGCGATGATCTGGCGGTAGAACAGGCCGATCCGGGCGAACAGGCCCTTCTTGGCCCGCTTGCCGGACTTGTCGCCCGAACGCTTGGCGCGCTTGCGGTCGCGGCGCGAGAGCGCCTTCTCCTCGCCCTCGGCGGGCGCGTTCTCGGCAGCGCCGTCGGCACCCTCGGGGTTGCCGCTCTCAGGCGTTGCGGTGGAGCCCGTGGTCTCCGTCACTCGTCCTCACCTGAATCCGGGTCCTGCCGAGCATCACCTGCGCACCCGGTCGGGCACGTGCTAGCCGGCTAAAGCGGTGCTGATCGGTGCCCTCTCCGCATCAAGCCCGCTCGCTCTGTGGAGCGAACGGGCTGAATACGGGTCAAGCAGCAGGGCAAGAGGGACTTGAACCCCCAACCGCCGGTTTTGGAGACCGGTGCTCTACCAATTGAGCTATTGCCCTACGGTGCCTCGCGGCTCCGGTAGCGACCAACCTACCGCATCTCCCGCCGCTGTCTGCACATGCGGTGAAAGCTCCGGTTGTTTTCGGTGGCCGTCGAGCAGTGAGTGTACGTGGTCCGGGGCTGTTTGGTCGAACCTCTTCTCGCCGGAGCACCGGTCGCCCGGCTTATGTCCGGCATGCCCGCATGATCACCGTCCGATCATCCGCGGCCGCGATTCGGACGGGCCCGTACGGATGGTGAAACCGCGCTGCCCGGTCCGTCCCGGTTCTGCGACGATGCAGGCATGAGCGCTTCCACCCCGCAGCCCGACCCCTCCATCCGCCCCGCCGACCGCCGGGTCTCCGCCCGGATCGGCGCGATCGCCGAGTCCGCGACCCTCGCCGTGGACGCCAAGGCCAAGGCCCTCAAGGCGGCCGGCCGCCCGGTGATCGGCTTCGGCGCCGGCGAGCCCGACTTCCCCACCCCGGACTACATCGTCGAGGCGGCCGTCGAGGCCTGCCGCGACCCGAAGAACCACCGCTACACCCCGGCCGGCGGCCTGCCCGAGCTGAAGGAAGCGATCGTCGCCAAGACCCTGCGCGACTCGGGCTACGCGGTGGACGCCTCGCAGGTGCTCGTGACCAACGGCGGCAAGCAGGCGATCTACGAGGCGTTCGCGGCGATCCTGGACCCGGGCGACGAGGTCATCGTCCCGGCCCCGTACTGGACCACCTACCCGGAGTCGATCCAGCTGGCCGGCGGTGTCCCGGTCGAGGTGATCGCCGACGAGACCACGGGCTACAAGGTCTCGGTCGAGCAGCTGGAGGCCGCCCGCACCGAGAACACCAAGGTGGTGCTCTTCGTCTCGCCGTCCAACCCGACCGGCGCGGTGTACACCCGGGCCGAGGCCGAGGAGATCGGCCGCTGGGCGCTGGAGCACGGCCTGTGGGTGCTCACCGACGAGATCTACGAGCACCTCGTCTACGGCGACGCGGCCTTCACCTCGCTGCCGGCCCTGCTGCCCGGCCTGGCCGACAAGTGCATCGTCGTCAACGGCGTCGCCAAGACCTACGCGATGACCGGCTGGCGGGTGGGCTGGGTGATCGGCCCGAAGGACGTCATCAAGGCCGCGACCAACCTGCAGTCGCACGCCACCTCGAACGTCTCCAACGTCGCCCAGCGCGCCGCGATCGCCGCCGTCAGCGGCGACCTCTCGGCCGTGCACGAGATGCGCACCGCGTTCGACCGCCGGCGCAAGACCATCGTGAAGATGCTCAACGAGATCGAGGGCGTCGTCTGCCCCGAGCCCGAGGGCGCGTTCTACGCCTACCCGTCCGTCAAGGGCCTGCTCGGCAAGGAGATCCGCGGCAAGCGCCCGCAGACCTCCGGCGAGCTGGCGAGCCTGATCCTGGACGAGGTCGAGGTCGCCGCCGTCCCGGGCGAGGCCTTCGGCACCCCCGGCTACCTGCGCTTCTCCTACGCGCTCGGCGACGCCGACCTGGTCGAGGGCATCGGCCGGATCCAGCAGCTGCTCGGCGAGGCCCGCGACTGACGACCGGCCGACGCCCGGCCGACGGCCGTCGTCGACCCGACGCGCCGGGTTCACCGGCGGACCGCCCTCCTTTCACCCCATCGGGGGATGAAGGGAGGGCGGTTCCCGTTCGGGGGCCCGATAGGGCAGGATCGGCAAATGGAACGCCTGTTGAATCCGCGAGACGTCAGGGGCCTCCCGAAGGCCCACCTGCACCTGCACTTCACCGGCTCGATGCGTCCGGCCACCCTGCTGGAACTGGCCGACAAACACGGCGTCCGGCTGCCGGAGGCGCTCAGCTCCGGCGAGCCGCCCAGGCTGCGGGCGACCGACGAACGCGGCTGGTTCCGCTTCCAGCGCCTCTACGACACCGCGCGCTCGGTGCTCCGGGACGAGGCCGACATCCGCCGGCTGGTCCTGGAGACCGCGCAGGACGAGCGGCGGGACGGCTCCCGCTGGCTGGAGATCCAGGTCGACCCGACCTCGTACGCCCCCCGGCTGGGCGGGCTGATCCCCGCGCTGGAACTCATCCTCGACGCCGTCGAGCAGGCCGCCGCGGCCACCGGCGTGGGCATCCGGGTGCTGGTCGCGGCGAACCGGATGAAGTCCCCCATGGACGCCCGGACCCTGGCCCGGCTCGCCGTCCGCTACGCCGACCACGGCGTGGTCGGCTTCGGCCTCTCCAACGACGAGCGCCGCGGCCTGGCCCGGGACTTCGACCGGGCCTTCGCGATCGCCCGCCGGGGCGGGCTGCTGGCCGCCCCGCACGGCGGCGAGCTGGCCGGCCCGGAGTCCGTCCGGGACTGCCTGGACGACCTGGGCGCGGGCCGGATCGGCCACGGCGTGCGGGCCGCCGAGGACCCGCGGCTGATGGAGCGGCTGGCCGCCCGGCAGGTCACCTGCGAGGTCTGCCCGTCGTCCAACGTCTCGCTGGGCGTCTACGAGCACCCGGACGAGGTCCCGCTGCGCAAGCTGTTCGACGCCGGGGTGCCGCTCGCGCTCGGCGCGGACGACCCGCTGCTGTTCGGCAGCCGGCTGGCCGCCCAGTACGACCTGGCCCGCGACGTGCTGGGCTTCACCGACGCCGAACTCGCCGAGCTGGCCCGCCAGTCCGTCCGCGGCTCGTGCGCGCCGGAGGCCGTCCGCAAGGAGCTCCTGGCGGACATCGACGCCTGGCTGGCCGACGGGCACGGCCCCGTGGACGGGTCCTAGAGCCGCACGCCCACCATCACCGGCTCGTTGACGAGCTCCACCCCGAAGGCCGCCCGCACGCCGTCCCGGATCTCCCGGGCGAGCGCGAGCAGGTCCTCGGCGGTGGCGGAGCCGCGGTTGGTCAGGGCCAGGGTGTGCTTGGTGGAGAGCGTGGCCGGACCGCTGCCGTAGCCCTTGCCGAAGCCGGCCTTGTCGATCAGCCACGCGGCCGAGGTCTTGGTGCAGCCCTCCGGCGCCGGGTAGGCGGGGGCGTTCTCGGTGCCCGGACGGGTGCGGAAGGACTCGTACTGCGCGGCCGTGAGCACCGGGTTGGTGAAGAAGGAGCCGGCCGACCAGGTGTCATGGTCCGCCGGGTCCAGGACCATGCCCTTGCCGGCGCGCAGCCCGAGCACCGCGTCGTGGGCCTTCTCCAGCGGCACCCGCTCGCCCTGCTCGACGCCGAAGTGCTTCGCCACCTCGGCGTACTTCACCGGGCTGGAGAGGCCGTCGTGGTCCGCGAGGGCGAAGCGCACCCGCAGCACGACGTAGCGGTCCGGCTCCGCCTTGAAGCGGCTGTGCCGGTAGGAGAACCCGCACGCGTCGTTCGCCAGCGTGACGACCTCGTCGGCGGTGCGGTCGTACGCGACGACCTCGGTGATCGTCTGCGCGACCTCCTGGCCGTACGCGCCGACGTTCTGCACGGGCGTGGCACCGGCCGAGCCGGGGATGCCGGCCAGGAACTCGATGCCCGCCAGGCCGTGGTCGAGGACGGTCCGCTCGACCGCCGCCGACCAGACCTCGCCGGCCGCCAGCTCCAGGACCGTCCCGTCCAGCGCGAAGCCGGTGGTGGCGATCCGCAGCACCGTGCCGGGGAAGCCGGCGTCGCCGATCACCAGGTTCGAGCCGCCGCCGATCACCAGCAGCGGCTCGCCCGCCGCGTCGGCCTCACGGACGGCGGCGACGACCTCGTCGTCGGTGTGCGCGGTGACCAGCCTGCGGGCCGGCCCGCCGAGCCGGAGCGTGGTCAGCGGGGCAAGGGGGGCGTCGTTTTCTACCAGCACGCCCCCCAGCGTACGGGTGGGAGGAGCACCGCCCGGCACCCCTTCCACCCGGTACGGGTCCTAGCCGAGGCGGACGACGGCCCGGGACATGCCGAGGACCTTCTGGCCGCCGAAGGTGGCGACGAGGTCGACCTGGACCCTGCGGTCGTCGAGGAGCTTGGCGACCTTGCCGGAGACCTCGATCACCGAGCCGACGCCGTCGTTTGGGACGGGGACCGGGCGGGTGAAGCGGACGCCGTACTCGACCACGGCCGCCGGGTCGCCGACCCAGTCGGTGACCACCCGGATCGCCTCGGCCATGGTGAACATGCCGTGGGCGATGACGTCGGGCAGGCCGACCTCCAGCGCGAACTTCTCGTTCCAGTGGATCGGGTTGAAGTCGCCGGAGGCGCCCGCGTAGCGCACCAGGGTGTCGCGCGTCACGGGGAAGGACTGCGCCGGCAGCTCGGTGCCGACCTCGACCTCGTCGTAGCTGATCGCCATCGGGCTCACTCCCCCGCCTCGTCGGCGGCCCGGGCCACCAGGGTCATGACCGACGTCACCACGTGCTCGCCGGTCGCGTCCGTCACCTCGCCGCGGACGGTGAGCACGTCGTTGCCCGCCAGCGACTTGATGTTGTCGATGGTCACGTCGACCGACAGCCGGTCGCCGGCCCGCACCGGGCGGGTGTAGGCGAACTTCTGGTCGCCGTGCACCACCCGGGTGAAGTCCAGGCCCAGCTCCGGGTCCTCGACCACCTGGGCCGCGGCCCGGTAGGTGATCAGGAAGGGGAACGTCGGCGGGGCGATCACGTCGGGGTGGCCGAGCGCCTTGGCCGCCTCGGGGTCGGTGTAGGCCGGGTTGTGGTCACCGACGGCGACGGCGAACTCACGGATCTTCTCGCGACCGACCTCGTAGGGCTCGGTCGGCGGATAGGTCCGCCCGATGAAGGAGGGATCGAGCGCCATGGCGGCAACTCCTCGAGGACGCGGTGGATACGAAGCGGTGGGTACGAAAAAACTCCGGGCCGCAACCCAGTGAGGGATGCGGCCCGGAGTATGAGACCTGGATTCACACAGGCCCGATGCCCTACGGGAGGGTCAGCGGGTCTCGCGGTGCGCGGTGTGCGAGTTGCAGCGGGGGCAGTGCTTCTTCATCTCAAGACGGTCCGGGTCGTTACGCCGGTTCTTCTTGGTGATGTAGTTCCGCTCCTTGCACTCCACGCAGGCCAGCGTGATCTTCGGGCGGACATCGGTGGCAGCCACGGGAGTGCCTTCCTTGGACAACGAATAAGAACACAACAAGAGTAGCCGACCGGGAGTGCGATCTCCCGACCGACTACGCGGGGTAGCGGTGACCGGACTTGAACCGGTGACACAGCGATTATGAGCCGCTTGCTCTACCAACTGAGCTACACCGCCACAGTGATCCGCAGCACAGCCGAAGCTGACTGCTTTTCACCAGAGCCCCCATGCGGAATCGAACCGCAGACCTTCTCCTTACCATGGAGACGCTCTACCGACTGAGCTATAGGGGCGAACGAGGAAGAGATTACACGTTCCGCGCCCAGAGGTGAAATCCGTATCCGGCCGCGAAGACCGCAGGTGGGCGCGGTGCACGGACGAACGATCCAAGGCACCGCGTTCGAGCGGCCTGCGAGCCGCGCGGCCCGACCCGATACGACTAATGCCCGCCTCCCGGCGCCCCGCCCCCCGGCCCCATAGGCTCGACCCTCATTGATCGGGACGGCCTGCCACCCGACGGGCCCCAGCGCGAGAAGGAGCCGGCGATGGACAGCGCAGCCGCCGACGGGCCGCACCAGGGGCCCGGCCCGGCGGCCAACCCGCTCGGGCACGGCCCGGTCCTCCTGCTCACCGGCGCCCGGCTGGCCGACGGGCGGGTGGTGGACGTCCGGATCAGCGGCGACCGGATCCAGGCCGTCGGCACCGTGGGCAGCCTCGGCCCGCTGCCCGCCATGCCGGGCACGCCCACCGTCACCACCGGCGCCAAGATCGACCTCAAGGGCTACCTGCTGCTGCCCGCCCCCGTCGAGGCGCACGCCCACTACGACGTCGCCTTCTCCGCCGCACTGCCCACCCCGCCGCCCGAGACGCCCGCCGACCTCACCCGGCGGATCACCGAGGCCGCGCTCACCTCGCTCGGCTACGGCGCCACCGCCCAGCGCACCCACGTCCGGATCGGCGACGTGCACGGGCTGGGCCGGCTGGAGGCGGTGCTCACCGCCCGGCAGGCGCTGCGCGGGCTGGCCGAGCTCCAGGCGGTGGCGATGCCCCGACTCCTGACCGGCCGGGCCGGGGCGGACGGCCGGGCGCAGCTGCGCGACGCGCTCAAGCTGGGCGCCACCGCGGCCGGCGGCTGCCCGGAGCTGGACCCGGACCCGGCCGGGTACGTGCAGGTGCTGCTGGAGGCCGCCCGCGAGGCGGACTGCCCGGTGGACCTCCACACGACCGCCGCCGATCCGGCCCAACTCGCCCGCTTGGTCAGCGCGTTGGCTCCGCTGCAGCCGCGCGTGACGCTCGGCCCGTGCGGGTCGCTGGCCCGCGGCGCGGCGACGGTGCTGGCCACCGCGGGGGTGCGGGTGGTGTGCCTGCCGCAGAACGGCGGCTGCTCCGGTCTCGAAGGCCCGCCGACGGGCCTGCGCCCCGGCCTGCTCAGGGAGTTGACGGAGGCCCGGGTCGAGCTGTCGGCGGGCAGCGGCACGCTGCGGGACCAGTCGAACCCGGTCGGCCGGGCGGATCCGCTGGAGGCCGCGTACCTGCTGGCGGCGAGCGGGGCACTGGGCCCGGACGAGGCGTACGACGCGGTGGCGAACCGGGCCCGGGCGGCGCTCGGACTGCCGCCGGTGCGGGTGGACGCCGGGTTCCCGGCGGAGCTCCTGGCGGTGCGCGGGGACAGCCTGGCCGGGGCGCTCGCGGGCGGGCACAGCCGGCTGGTGGTGCACAGCGGGCGGGTGGTCAGCCGGACGAGCGCCGTACGGGAGTTCGCGGACACCGTGGCACTGGCGCTGCCGCGACAGTCGGGGAGCAGCGGCGGGGGCTGAGTCCCGTCCCCCGATAGGCGCAGGGCCGGAAAAGGCGTAGGGGCGCGCAATGGACAGTTGCGCGCCCCTCCCCCACCTGCTGGCCGCCTTGCGGCGGCGGGAGCGGGCCCCTGCCTCCCCCACATTGGAGCCGGCGCCCGCTCGGACAGCACTGACGCTACGCCCGCGGACGACCGCTCCCGACCGGCCTTGACGCCCTCCTGTCGGTGAACCGGTGCCTCTTGACGGGCCTTTGACGGCTTGACGGTCCTTTGACGACGCGGCCGGCCCGTCAGGGCTCGTAGCGGTACCCGATGCCCGGTTCGGTGATCAGGTGCCGCGGCCGGGCCGGGTCCCGCTCCAGCTTGCGGCGCAGCCCGGCCAGGTAGACCCGCAGGTAGTTGCCGCGCTCCTCCTGGGCCGGCCCCCACACCTCGCGCAGGATCTGCCGTCCGGGCACGAGCCGGCCCGGGTTGGCGAGCAGCAGGGCGAGGATGCGCCACTCCGTCGGGGTGAGCCGCACCGGGCCGGACGGGCCGGTGACGGTGGTGGCGGCGAGGTCCACGATGTGGTCGCCGATGACCGGCTGGAGCAGCGGGAGGCCGCCTAAGGGCCGGCGCAGCACCGCGCGCAGCCGGGCCAGCAGCTCCTCCATCTGGAAGGGCTTGGTGAGGTAGTCGTCGGCGCCGGCGTCGAGGGCGCCCACCTTGTCGGCGGCGCCGGAGCGGCCGGACAGCACGATGATCGGCATCGCGCTGTGGCTGCGCAGGCCGCGCAGGACGTCCATGCCGTCGACGTCCGGCAGGCCGAGGTCGAGCAGGACGGCGTCCGGGCTGGTGCGGGCGGCGCGGTCGAGCGCCTCACCGCCGCTGGCGGCCGTCCGGACGGCGTAGTGCCGGGCGCTGAGGTTGATCCGCAACGTCCGCAGTAGAGCGGGTTCGTCGTCGACGATCAGAATTTCACTCATGCGGCCACCTCGCTTCGCTCGGCGGTCGCTTCGCGAAACACGCACCTCTCGATGATTCGTTCGCTTCGCTCACTCATGTTCAGGCTCCTCCCGGGTGGCGGCTGCGGGCAGGGTGAGCAGCATGGTGGTGCCGCCCCCGGGGGTGTCCTCGACCTCCAGGCTGCCGCCCATGGCTTCGGCGAGGCCGCGCGAGAGGGCGAGGCCGAGGCCGACGCCGGTCGTGTTGTCGGTGTCGCCGAGGCGCTGGAACGGCAGGAAGACCCGGTCCCGGTCCTCGGGGGCGATGCCGGGCCCGCGGTCGATCACCCGGATCTCGACCTGGTCGGCGTGGTGGCTGGCGGTGACCAGGACGGGCGCGCCGGGCGCGTTGTGGCGCAGCGCGTTGGTGATCACGTTGGCGAGGACGCGCTCCAGCAGCGGCGGGTCGGCGAGCACCGGCGGGGCGGTGTCGAGGTCGAGCGGCTGGACCGGCGCGTACGGGTCGGGGAGGCTGTCCAGCGCCCGGGGCAGGATCTCGTCGAGGTGGGTCTCGGTGAGGTGCAGGGTGAGGGCGCCGGCCTGGAGGCGGCTCATGTCGAGCAGGTTGTCGACCAGGCGGGTGAGCTTGACCAGCGACTCGTCGGCGGTGGCGAGGAGTTCGGCCTGGTCCTCGGGCGAGAACTCGACGTCGGGGCTGCGCAGCGAGCCGACCGAGGCGAGCGCGGCGGCCAGCGGGGTGCGCAGGTCGTGGCTGACGGCGGCGAGCAGGGCGGTGCGCATCCGGTCGGCGGCCTTGATCGGCTCGACCTCGGCGGCGACGACGGCCAGCCGGTCGCGCTCCAGGGCGGCGGCGACGTGGGCGGCGAAGGCGGTGAGGACGCGCTGGTCGGCGGCGGGCAGCCGGCGGCCGGTGAGGACCAGGACGGCGTCGGTGCCGACCGGCACCTCGGTGGTCTCCCCGCCCGGCTCGCCCGGGTGTTCGGCCTCGGAGTGGGCCAGCACCTCGCCGCCGGTGCGGGAGAGCAGGGCGACGGCGTCCATGCCGAAGGCCGTCCGGGACTTCTCCAGCAGCGCGGGCAGCGCGTCGGCGCCGCGCAGCACGCTGCCCGCCAGGGTGGAGAGGGTCTCGGCCTCGGCGGTGGCGCGGGCGGCCCGGCTGGTGAGCCGGCCGGCGTGGTCGACGACGGTGGAGACGGCCAGCGCGACGGCGGCGAAGACCACCAGGGCGACGATGTTGTTCGTCTCGGTGATGGTCAGGGTGTGGACGGGCGGGATGAAGAAGTAGTTGAGCAGCACCGAGGCGATGACGGCGGCCAGCAGCGCCGAGGTGGCGCCGCCGAGCAGGGCGACGATGACCACGCCGAGCTGGAAGATCAGCGCGTCGGTGGTGAGGTTCACGCTGTGGTGCGCCTGGGAGAGGATCCCGGTCAGGATCCAGGGCACCACGAAGCCGGCCGCGTAGCCGGCGATGGTGCGGCGCTTGGAGTGGCGCCGGCCGAGCGAGGGCAGCCGGCCGCGGCGGGTGAACTCGTGGGTGACCATGTGGACGTCGATGTCCTCGGACGCGTCCACGGTGGTCTCGCCGATGCCGGGGCCGGTGAGGAAACGGCTGATCCGGCCGCGGCGGCTGGTGCCGAGGACCAGCTGGGTGGCGTCGTGGGCGCGGGCGAAGGCCAGCAGCGCGGTGGGGATGTCGTCGCCGACCACCACGTGGTAGCTGCCGCCGAGGGTCTCGACCAGCTGCCGTTGCTGGGCGAGCGCGCCGGAGGAGGCGCCGGCCAGGCCGTCGCTCCTGGTCACGTGGACGGCGAGGAGGTCGCCCCCGGCGGTGCGGTCGGCGATCCGGGCGGCGCGGCGGATGATCGTCTCGCCCTCGGGGCCGCCGGTGAGGGCGACCACGACGCGTTCGCGGGTCTCCCAGACGCGGTCGATGTTGTGGTTGGCCCGGTAGTCGCGCAGGCCCTCGTCGACCCGCCCGGCGACCCACAGCAGGGCGAGTTCGCGCAGGGCGGTGAGGTTGCCGACCCGGAAGTAGTTGGAGAGCGCGGCGTCCACCTTCTCCGCCTTGTAGACGTTGCCGTGGGCCATGCGGCGGCGCAGCGCCTGCGGGGCCATGTCGACGAGTTCGATCTGGTCGGCCCGGCGGACCACCTCGTCCGGGACGGTCTCCCGCTGCGGGATCCCGGTGATCTTCTGGACGACGTCGTTCAGCGATTCCAGGTGCTGGATGTTGACGGTGCTGATGACGTCGATGCCGGCGGCGAGCAGGTCCTCGACGTCCTGCCAGCGCTTGGCGTTGCGGCCGCCGGGGATGTTGGTGTGCGCGAGCTCGTCGACGAGGACGACGGACGGGCGGCGGGCGAGCACGCCGTCGAGGTCCATCTCCTCGAACTCGGCTTCCCGGTAGGAGCGGTGGACCCGCGGCAGGACCTCCAGGCCGGCCAGCATGCCCTCGGTGTGCCGGCGGCCGTGGCACTCGATGTACCCGACCACGACGTCGGCGCCGCGCTCCTGTCTGCGCCGCGCCTCGTCCAGCATCCGGTAGGTCTTGCCGACCCCGGGGGCGGAACCCAGGTACACCCGCAGCCGGCCGCTGCGGGTGCCGGTGCCGGGCGTGAGGTCGCGGGCCATGGGCGCTGCTCTTTCGTGTCCTGCGGGGCGGCCTGCCAGGGCGGCCCCGCACCGGGGTCGGGGTGTACGGCGGCCGACCCGGGCGGGGGTACGGCAGCGCGATCTGGCGGAGGGCCAGGCCACGGGGTGCGAGGGCCGAGATCTCCCAGAGGCGCAGGCCCACGT
>NZ_JBHYWI010000027.1:99526-113691 GCF_042751525.1 Kitasatospora sp. NPDC059408 | reverse complement strand
TGCCCCCCCCGCCCCGGGGGCGGCCCCGCCCGGGCGCGGGTGGGCCCCCACACGGCCACCGGCCCCCCCGGGGCACGGCGGTCCTCCGCTCAGTCCGGGAGTTCGCCCGGGAGGTAGCCGTAGCCGGACTCGCCCGGCACCGCCCGGGCGAGCGCCCGGAGCAGCGGGGCGGGCGGGGCGGCGAAGACGCCGGGGTAGTCGCGCTCGCCCAGCTCCGGGCGGACCGGCCAGGCCAGCCGTTCCGTCTCCAGGTCGTACCGCGCGTCCACGCCCTCGCGGTTGCCCCGGGCGTCCAGGCGCGACCAGCGGCCGTCCAGGTGCACGGCGTTGAGGCCGTGCAGCACGAAGCCGCCCTCGCCGTCCTCCAGGCGCTGGTAGCACAGGCCGGCCGGCACACCCTGGGCCCGCAGGAGTGCGGCCAGCAGGTGGGACTTGCCGTGGCAGATCGCGTTGCGCGCGGCCAGCACCTCGGAGGCGCGGAACGCCCCGCTGTACGCGCCCGCGTCGGCGGAGTGCCACACCCGGTCGCGCACGTGGTGGAAGGCCGCCTCGGGTGTGGCCAGCTCGGCGGCCAGGCGCCGCAGTTCGGGGTGCTGGTGGTCGATCACCTCGTCCGCCGCGAGGTAGGCGGCGAGGTCGTCGGTCTCCGGTTGAAGGATCATGGTGTCCACGGTGTCGCGCGCACCGCCGGCCGCGGGCGCAATTCCACTCCCTGGACAGTGGGCTTCCCGGGGCCCGCACACCCGGGGTGTCCTACGCGTCTGGTTGGCTGCTCGCCGGCGGGGCGGTCGGCGCCCCGGGGCGGGAAGGAACACCACGCATGGCGGCGTCGGAGGAGAAGGAGGAGCGCGGCGACCGCGCCCTGCGGCTCGGGTTCGAGCACGGCATGGTCGTCCGGGAGGAAGGCTACGGCGACGACATCGACCTGGGCCTGCACGACAGCGTCGACTCGGTCGCCGGGCAGGGCCTCCTCGACCTGGACCTGGAGGGCGTGATGGACGCCGTGCTCCTGTGGTTCCGCGCCGAGGACGGCGAGCTCACCGACCTGCTCGCCTACGCGCTCGACGAGGTGGGAGGGGTCGAGGAGCGCGGCCTGATCTGGCTGCTGATCCCCGAGTCCGGCCGGGAGGGCCACGTCGGGCCGGACGTCGTCCGGGACGCCGCCCGGGCCGCGGGCCTTCCCGCCGCGAGGCCCGCCGACGTCGCCGAGGGCTGGGACGGCTTCCGCTTCACCCTCGGCGGGCGCTGACCGCGCCCGGCGCGGGCCGAGCGGCTCCACGACCTCGACGGGCGGGTGTTCACCCGGGCCTGACGGGGTGCGCCGCAGCGCCGACGGGGTGCGCGGGTGCGGGACCAGGCCGGCGGGTCGCGGCCTGGCTCGCGCTCGGTGTGCGTCAGGAGGGGCTGGTGGCCAGCAGGGCGGTGGTGGTCACCTTGTTGTCGCACTCGGCGAACAGGCCGTCGTCCAGGGCCACTTGGTGTGCTCCCGCGCCGCCCGGCAGGCCCAGCACGAGGGTGGGGTAGGCGACCGGTGTGGCGCCCGAGACGCAGTAGCCGTCGGCCTCGCCCTGGACCTGGACGAAGGTGAGCTTCACCCAGGCCTTGCCGCCCGGGGCCAGCTTGACGGGCGCGGCGGAGCCGGTGTGGGTCACGGCGAGCGGGGCGTTGTGGTCCGGCGAGCCGTTGGCCGCGCCGGCCACCGTCGGGAAGCCCTCCAGCGTGCACGGGTGCGCGGAGCCGTTGGTGAAGGCGACGATCGCCGCTCCGATGCCCGTGCCGTTGGGACGCTGCTTCGCCTGGTGGGCGTCCACCTTCAGGTCGCCTGGCGTGCAGGTCGGCGCCGCCGCGCCGGACGGCGTGGACGACGCGGCGGCCGTGACGGGGGCGGCGGAGGGCGTGGCGCCCTTGACCGGGGCCGCGGGCGTGGTGCTCGGCGCGGTCGGGGCGGTCGCCGCCGACGACGGGGCCGCGGTGGTGGCGGGCTGGTCGTCCCCCGGTCCGCAGGCCGTGATCACCAGGGCTGCCGCGGCGGCCGAGACCACGGCAACCGCGGGTCTGAGGGCCTTCTTCGCGTACTGCGTGTTCTGCTGCATGTCTCCCCCGAAGGATCGAGTGGTACCGGTCCAGTACCGGCACCTGCCCCGTACACACCGCCGTTGCGCCGTCGGTTCCTCAGGCGGGCGGCTGTGACAGGACGGTGACGAGACCTTTTTCCGCCCTTGGCCGACCGGCCGCAACGGTACTCGGGGCGGGACGCGAAAGAGGTCCGGCACCCTGGTGGGTGCCGGACCTCGTCCGGTGATGGAGCGCCAGGCCCGGGTCGCACGGACTCTTCCTACTGAAAGTAGGACGTGCTCTGGTAGCACCGCTGACGCCTGTTCGGGAGATCGTTTCCACCCGACGGGAAGAACAGTAGCAGGTCAGCGGCCGTGCGGGTGACGGGGTGGTCAGGCTTGGGCGGGGACTCGGCGCAGGTTGCGGATGGGGCGGGTGAGGAGGAGGGCGGCGGCGGTGCAGAGGGCCACGCCGGCGCCGACCTGGAGGACCCGGTCGGTGCCGAAGGCGCCGACGGCGGGGCCGGCGAGGGCGCTGCCGATGGGGTACATGCCGACGGAGCCGGCGACTTCGTAGGCGTGGACGCGGTTGAGGACCTCGCCGGGGACCTGGGTCTGGACGCTGGTGGCCCACATGACGCCCCAGATGCCGATGCCGACGCCGACCGCGAGCTGGGCGGCGGCGAGGAGCCAGACGGGCCAGTCCAGGACGATGCCGAGCGGGTAGAGCGGGTAGGCGAGCATGGCGGCGGCGCCGGCGGCCAGGGGGCGTTCGGGCTTGTAGCGGATCGCGATCAGGCCGCCCGCGACGGTGCCCGCGCCGAGGGCGCAGTTGAGGAGGCCGAAGGCGGTGGCGCCGTGCTCGGGGACGATGACGCCGGCGGCGACGGACAGCTGCGGCCCCCAGGACAGGACGGCGAAGACCATCCAGATGACGATGACGCCCCACAGCCAGCTGCGGGAGCGGAATTCGTGCCAGCCGACGGCGAGGTTGTGCCACAGGCTCTCGCCGGCCGGCGGGGCGGGGACGGCGCCCAGGCGCAGGACGAACAGGCAGGTGGCACTGGTGGCGTAGGCGAGGGCGGAGATCACCATCACCCAGCCGGTGGCGCCGAGGCCGACGAGGGCGCCGGCCAGGGCCGGGCCGCCGAGGCCGGTGAGGGCCTCGGAGGTGCGCAGGACGCCGTTGGCGCCCTGGACGTCGCGGGAGACGAGGGGGACGGTCGAGGAGGCGCCGGGCTGGAACATGGCGTTGGCGGTGCCGGCGACGACGAGCAGGGTGTACAGCTGCCAGAGGTGGTCGATGCCGTGGATGAACAGGGACGCGAGGAGGGTGTGGGCGACGAGGTTGGCGAGGTCGGCGGCGATCATCATGCGGCGGGCGGTGAAGCGGTCCGCGAGGACGCCGCCGAACAGCACCAGGCCGGCGAACGGGCCCACCAGGAAGGCCATCGAGTAGCCGGCGGTGTCCAGGCCGTAGCCGCCGCTGAGCAGGCCGGCCGAGACGGCGACCGGGAGCATCGCCCAGCTGAGCAGGCCCGCGCTGCGGGCGGTGAAGTAGTACCGGAAGTTGCGGGACCAGATCGCCGGCTCCCCGGACACCTGCTCCCCTGCCGACGGGGCCTTCGAGGGCGCCGCCGTGGTGTGGTCTGCCAACTGATCTGTCATGGCGTGTCGTTGCTCCAGCTGTCGGTCGTGGTGTTCAGGGTCGGGTGACGGGCGGCGGGTCGAGCTCCCCGACGGTGACCGGTTCCAGGCCGCGGTCGAGCAGGCCCTCGATGATGGCCGGGAGGGCCTGGACGGTCTGGCCGCGGTCGCCGGCGCCCTCGTGCATCAGCACCACCGAGCCAGGGCCGGCGGACTCCAGGACGGTGGCGGCGATGCGCTCCGGCCCGGGTCTGGACCAGTCGCGGGAGTCGACGTCCCACAGCGTGAGGGCGGTCGGGTGCTCGTCGAGGGCGGCGAGGCCTTCGGGGCTCAGCGCGCCGTAGGGCGGGCGGAACCGGGTGGGGGCCGTGCCGGTGACCCGGGCCACCGCCTCCGTGGTGCGGTCGAGCTGCTCGCGCAGCTGGTCCGGTGTCAGGTCCGGCAGGTACGGGTGGGACCAGGAGTGGTTGCCCACCTCGTGGCCGGCCGCGGCGATCCGGCGCACCTCGTCGGGCAGGGCCGTGACGTGGTGGCCGACGCAGAAGAACGTCGCCCGGACGCGGTAGCGGTCCAGGATCTCCAGCACCCGCCGGGTATGCACCGGATCGGGGCCGTCGTCGAAGGTGAGCGCGACCCGCGCCACGTCCCGGCGGCCGTGCTCGAAGCAGCGTCCGGCGGCCGTCATCGCCGTCCGGATCGGCTCGGTGCGCCGCACGACCTCGTGGTACTCCTCGGCGCGGCCGGTCAGGCTGCCGCCCTCGGCGGTCACCCGCGCCAGCGTGCCGGGGGCGCTCCAGGCCTGCTCCGCCAGGCGCGCGGCCGGGACGGAGCCGAATCCCGGCCGGGGCGGCAGCACCCAGGGGTCGGCGCGGAACACCTCCAGGCCAGCCGCCGTCATCGGGCCGTCGAGCAGGCCGTTGGTGCTGTCGAGCACCACGGCCGGCACGCGGCCGGAGCCGCCCAACTCCCTGATCCAGGCCATGAGTTCGGCGACCTCGGCGGCGCCCCAGCGGCTCGGCTCGGCCGCCCTGCGCCCGGCGCCGTCGACGACCTCGACCTCGTAGCCCACGCCCGTCCAGGCGATTCCCGCGTAGCGCGCGCTCACTCCTCCCCCAGGGCGAGCGCCGCGGTGACGATCAACTGCTCGACGCCGCGCAGGAATTGCTCCATGCCCGGGCGGGTGATGATCGCCGGGTCGGCGGTCATGGCGAGTTCCAGGACGCCGGGGGCGGTCAGCACGTCCACCGCGATCGAGACGTTCGCACGGGGCAGGAAGTCCGTCGGCCAGCTCAGTTCGGTGCGCGCGGCCAGTTCGCCGAGCGGTGCCTTCGGGCGCTCGACGGTGTCGAACGGTCCGCTGCCCGGGTCCCGGGTGTCGTTCCACCAGTACGAGTGGTCGCCCGCCTCGCCGCGCTCGACCAGCCGTGCCACCTCCCGCTCCAGCGCCCACTTGTCGTAGCCCGCGTGCCGGAACGCGCTGAAGGAGACGGACCGGGTGCGGCGCACCGCGTCCGCGAAGTCCTGGTCGGCGTCGGTGAGGAGGAACACCGCCTCCTGCGCCATCGTGCTGACCGACTCGGCGGCGGCCGGCTGGAAGCGGTTGCTCACGACCACCTGGAACAGCACGTCGCCGCTGCCGGACATCCGGGCCAGCTGGTGGGAGGCCGCGCCCAGCAGCACCGCGGCGTCGCTCACCCCGAGGTCCGCCGCCACCTGCTCGACGGCCACGGCCAGCGCGGGCGAGCGCAGCAGCGCGTTGGGGAACAGGCGGCCGGGGTCGGTGACCCTGAGTTCCGGCGCGGCGGGCTCCCGGAAGATCTGCCGGGGGCCGGCGGCCAGCCGTTCGCACCAGTAGCGGCGGGCGCCCTCGTCGCGGCGGCGCCCGAGCGGCGAGGCCTGGACGGCGGCGGCCTCCATCGGCTGGAGGGCGGGGCGCGAGCGCAGCAGGTCCTCGGCGCGCTCCCCCGCCTCGATCAGGGCGAGGTCGCGCAGCATCCGTCCCTCGCCCCACAGGTCCATCGCGGTGTGCGAGGCCGCCAGCGCCAGGCGGTGGACCAGGCCCTCGCACTCCACGAGGCCGACCCGGAAGGGCCACTCGCATGCGTGGTCGAAGGGGCGGCCCGCCAGTTCCTCCGTCAGGGCCGCGCCGACGGCCGGGGCCTGCTGCGCGGAGCACGTCCGCACCGCCACCGCAAGCTCGCCGCTGCCGTCCACGACCTGCTCCAGCCCGTCCTCACCGGCCGGCAGCAGCCGGGTGTGCAGGCTGTCGTGCATCCGCAGCAGCTCCGCCAGGTCCGCGAGGACGCGGGCGGCGGGGCGCGGCGGGGTCAGGGGCAGGTCGAGCCGCAGGTTGTACCGGGGGGCGTCGTCGCCCAGCCGGGTGACGACCCCCCAGATCGCCCGCTGCCCCCAGGTGGCCGGGCCGGTTCCGGACCTCGCGGAGTCCAGTGTGATGGTCCGTTCCTCGACCGTGGTCATCGTGTTCCGAACTTCCCTTCGGTTGCCTCGTGCGAGGCGGTGCGTGGTGGCGGGGGTGTGGGGGCGGGGGTGTGGGGACGGCTTCAGGGCAAGCCCTAGTCCAGGCCCTGGGCGATGACCATGCGCTGGATCTGGTTGGTGCCCTCGACGATCTGCAGCAGCTTGGCCTCGCGCATCCAGCGCTCCACCGGGTGGTCGGCGACGTAGCCGGCGCCGCCGAGCACCTGCACCGCGTCGGTGGTCACCTTCATCGCCACGTCGGTGGCGAACAGCTTCGCCTTCGCCGCCTCCAGCGAGTACGGCCGGCCGGCGTCCTTCAGCCGGGCGGCGGCCAGGGTGAGCGCCCGGGCCGCGGCGATCTGGGTGGCCATGTCGGCGAGCATGAAGCCGACGCCCTGGAAGGAGATGATCCGCTGCCCGAACTGGCGGCGCTCCTTGGCGTAGCGCACCGCGTAGTCGGCGGCGGCCTGGGCGATGCCGACCGCGCAGGCCGCGATGCCCAGCCGGCCGCAGTCCAGGGCGCCCATCGCGATCAGGAAGCCCTTGCCCTCCCGGCCGATCAGCCGCTCGGCCGGCACTCGGACGTCCTCGAAGCCGACCTGGGCGGTGGGGTTGGCCCACACGCCGAGCTTGCGCTCCGGCTCGTGCACCACCATGCCCGGCGTGCCGCCGGGGACCACCAGGCAGGACAGGCCCCGGGCCCCCGGGCCGCCGGTGCGGGCGAACACGTTGTAGAAGTCGGCGTGCCCGGCGTGGGTGACCCACGCCTTCGTCCCCGTGACGCGGTAGCCGTCGTCCTGGCGCACCGCGCGGGTGGTGAGCGAGGCCGCGTCCGAACCGGCCTCCGCCTCGGACAGGCAGTAGGCGCCCAGGAGTTCGCCGCTGAGCATGCCGGGCAGCAGGTCCTCGCGCTGCGCCTGCGTGCCGTAGGCGGCGGTGCCGAAGCAGGCGAGGTTGTGCACGTTGACCGCCTCGGCCACCGCGAACCAGTGGTAGGCGATCTCCTCCAGCGCCTGGAGGTAGACCTCGTAGGGCTGGCCTGCGCCGCCGTACTCCTCGGGGTACGGCAGGCTCAGCAGCCCGGCCTTGCCCAGGGTGCGCACGATCTCCCGGGGGAACTCGTGGGCCGCTTCGAACTCGGCGATGCGGGGCGCGAGTTCACCGGCCGCGATCTCCCGGACCAGGCCGAGCAGATCGGCCGCCTCCTCGGTGGGCAGGATGCGCTGGACCTTCAACGGACGACCTCCGTGGGTGTTCGGGTGGGGTGGGCGGGGTTGGGGCACGCCCTGGGTCAGGCCAGGCCCCAGGCGGCGGTCTCCGGCCAGTGCCGGGCGACCTTGCGGACGGCGTAGTCCCAGTAGGAGCGCACGGAGAGGTCGGCGTAGATGAAGTCCTGCTTGGCGGCCACGTCCCGCTCGGTGGACCAGGTGTACGGGACGCCGGTGCCCTCGGCCGTCAGCTGGAGCCGGCAGGCCCGTTCCAGCACCTGGGCGAAGACGGACGCGTGCCGCACGCTCTTGCCGACGATCACGCCGCCGTGGTTGCGCAGCAGGACGGCCGGGTGCTCGCCGAGGTCCCTGGCGATGTGGTCGCCGGTCTCGATGTCGAGGACGGTGTTGCTGGTCTCGGTGAACAGGCCGATGCGGTCGCGGAAGTAGGCGCCGTCGTGCGAGATCGGGCGCATCGGCAGGTCGGTGGCGCCGAACAGCAGGGTGTGGGGCGCGTGGCTGTGGACGATGCCGTTGACGTCCGGGCGGGCCCGGTAGATGGCCTGGTGCAGCGGCAGTTCCGGCGGGGCCAGGGGCGGCGCGGGCAGGGTGTGGTCCACCGGGCAGCGCACGACGTTCTCCGGGGTGGCCTCGTCGAAGCCCACCAGCGCGTTCTTGATGAAGAACTCGTCGCGGCCGGGGATCCGGGCGGAGATCTGGCCCTGGTTGAAGTCGTCGTGGCCGTCGAGGGAGAGCATCCGGGCGCCGGTCGCCACCTGGAGGACGAGCCGGCGTTCGGCCGGGGTCGGCGGCACCGGTTCGGCGGTGGTCATGTCGCGCTCCTCGCGGTCGGGGTCGTCGGGTGTGTCGGGCCCGTCGGGTGTGTGGGGGCGGTCGGGTGTGTGGGGGCGGTCAGTTCGTCGAAGACCGTGCGCATGGTGACCAGGCCGGGGGGCGCGGTGCGGGCCCAGGCGGCGGCGGCCAGTGCGCCCCGGGCGGGCACCGCCCAGCTGCCGACGTGGTGGCGCACGTGCAGCGCCTCGCCGTCCCAGGTGTGGGTCAGCTCGTGCTCGCTGACGGGCAGTCCGGCCCGCTCGTCGGAGATGTCGGCCACCGCCGGGCCGCCGGCCCGCGCCCAGGTGTCCGCCAGTGCCAGCGCGGTGGCGCTCGGCCGGTGCGCCTTGCCGAGCGGGTGGCGCTCCCGGACGGTGGTGGTCGCCTCGAAGCGGCCCGTGGTGAGGGCGGCGGTGAGCTCGGCGATGCGCACCTGCAGGTAGTGGCCGAAGGCGAGGTTGGTGGCCCGGACCACCGGCACCTCCTGGGCCAGTTCCGCCAGCGCCTTCCACTGGGTGTCCGTCAGGTTGGACACGCAGGCGACGAGCGGGACCCGGCGGGTGGCGCAGTAGTCGAGGACCTCGGGATGTGCGTCGGGCGCGCTGGCGTCGACGAGGACGTCCGGGACGGCCTCGGCGGCCCAGCCGCCGCGGCGGGTGGCGGTGAGGGTGACCCCCGTCCCGTCCGCCTCGCAGAGCGACCTCAGCGCCGAGCCGAGCCGGCCGAGGCCGACGATCCCGATGGTGGGGCGGGGCTGCCCGGGCGTCGGGGCCTCAGGCATCGGCGCCGATGCCGCTGGCGACGACGAGGGCCGTGACGGAGTCGATGGACTCGTAGTGCTCGATGGGCGCTTCCGGGTCCAGGTAGACGCCGACCTCGTTCTCGATGCTGTCGATCAGGCGCATGTAGGAGAGCGAGGAGTACCCGACGTCGCGGAGCGAGTAATCGGCGCCGGCGAGTTCGTCGGCGGAGACGCTGCCGTCCCCGGCCGCGATGGCGAGTTCAAGGATCTTGGCGCGCAGGGCGGTGTTGTCCATGGGGAATTCCTGTGTCTCGTAAGGGGTCTTGGAGGTCTTAGAGGTCTTGGGGGTCAGTTGCCGGGGGACGGCTCGGTGAGCAGCCGCCGCAGGCGCTCGATGGACGGCTTGCCGATCGAGTTCGCCGGAATGCTGTCCACCGGGCGGAGGATTCCGGGCACCTTGAACGCGGGGAGCGTGGCCGCGCAGTGGGCGCGCAGGGACTGTGCGGTGACGCCGGGTTCGACGGCGACGACGGCGGCCAGGGTCGGTTCGCCGTGCTGGTTCTCGGCCTCGAAGGCGACCGCGTCCAGCACTCCGGGGGCTCCGCGCAGCACCTCGGCGATCTCGATCGGGTCGATCTTGCGCCCGCCCACGTTGACCAGCCGGCTCGTGCGTCCGGTCAGGTGGAGCGCGCCGTCGACCAGGTGGCCCTGGTCGCCGGTGCGGTAGTAGCCCTCGGCGTCGACGCGCTCCTCGAAGACGCCGGGGGCGTTGAGGTAGCGCGAGCCCATCGACTCGCTCCGGACCCGGATGCCCTCCTCCGGGGCGAGCAGCCGCACACCGGGCAGGGGTGCCCCGAGCCCGCTGCCGGCGCCGTCGGCGGCGAACGTCAGCGGACCGGTCTCGGCGACGCCGTAGTAGTTGTGGACGGGCACGCCGGTGAGCCGGGTGAACTCCTCGCGGACGCTCTCGCGCAGCGGGGCGCCGGAGGAGATCGCGGTGCGCACGCCGGCGAAGCCCTCCTTCGGCGCGCGCCGCACGATCGACTCGTACAGCGCGGGGAAGGCCACCAGCCGGGTGGCGGCGGTGCTCTCCAGGAGCCGTACGACGCGGGTGGCGGTGGGCAGGCCGTGCGACAGGTGCAGCGAGGCGCCCGGCAGGAAGGCCGCCAGCAGCGAGGTGTTGAAGGCCAGGCCGTTGGAGAGCGCGGCGAAGCAGGCGATCCGGTCCTCGGCCGAGAGGCCGGTTCCCTCGACCCAGTTGGCGGCCGCCGCGGACACCGCCGCGCCGGAGAACTCGATGCAGTTGGGCCGTCCGGTGGAGCCGGAGGTGAAGCGGCAGACCTCGGTGTCGTCCAGCAGCTGCGGTCGGGGGGTCTCGGAGCGGCGCACCCGGCTGACCGTGAGGGCGCCGAACTCGCCGTCTCCCTGAGGGGTTTCGTCCACGATGGCGTCGACGTCCGCGCCCGGGGCGTGGATCAGCAGGTCCAGCCCGCAGTCCTCGGCGATCCGGGAGAGTTCGAACGGCCCGAAGGCCGAGTCGGCCAGGAACGGGACGCCGCCGGCGAACAGCACCGCGAGGTAACCGACCACGTAGTCCACGGAGTTGGTGGCGTAGAGGCCGACCCTGGCGCGCTCGTCCGGTACGTCGAAGCGGGCGATGCGCTCCGCGGCGGCGCGGGCCCGGTCGGCGAGTTCGGCGTAGCGCAGCGATCCGCCCGCGTCGGTGACGGCGACGCGGTCGCCGTGGCGGGCGAGGACTTCGGTGAGGACACCGGGAAGGACGGGGTTCATCGGGTTCACCGCTCGTTCTGGGCGTGCGCGGTGGCAAGCCGGTCGAACTTGACGCCCGAGTCGTCCGGGCGGCCGAGCAGCAGGGCGTAGAGGATCTCGTCGTCCTCCGGCAGCCCCGCCAGCGTGCGCCACAGCGACGAGTCGAAGCCGCCGATGGCGGTCACCCCGACCTCCGCGCGGTTCGCACCGAGGTAGAGCAACTGGCCCAACGCGCCGCAGCGGAAGGCGAGTTCGCGCAGGCTCTCGGCGCCGGCGGCCGAGCCGGCGCCGGCGAGCGAGGTGCGCGGCACGTGCAGCAGCAGGACGGCGCCGGCCCCGGCGAGGGCGCGCTGCTGCATGCAGGCCCGGGCCACCTCGTCGGTGGACGGCAGCCGGCCCGGCTGCCGCTCACCGGTGTCCAGCCGGTACACCGCGTCCCGCCCGGGCTCGGTCGTCGAGCGCAGGACGAGGGTGGCGGACAGCGGGGAGATGCCGGGCAGGTCGGTCTCCAGCGGTGTCGACAGGGCCGAGACCGCCCGCCAGACGGCGTCCGCGGAGACGGGTTCGCCGGTGAACGCCTTGCTGGAGACGCGCGTCCCGATCAGCTCCGGCCATCCGCTCCGCTCCCCCAGGCCGCCTTCACCGGGCGATGTCCGACGGTCGGTCCGGATGTGCGCCAGTGGAGCGGGCGCGGTGCGGGGTGCCGGAGAGCCGGGGTGCTCGGGCCACACGGCGAGGGAGTCCCAGCACGCGCTCTCCAGCCACGACCGCCAGGTGGGCCCGCGCAGGTCCCGGTCGGTGCTGTCGTGCACCGTCCAGCGGGTCCACGGCCCGTCGGCCGCGCCCGCCGTGTCCGCGGCGGCCGGCACCAGGACCGCGGAGTGGATCTCCCGGTGGTTCTCGCCCGCCTCCAGCAGCTCCGAGAGGGGCTCCCTCGGGAAGCGCAGCCGCAGCGTCCCCCGCGCCCCGCGGCCGGCCGCGGCCAGGACGAGGTTGGCGGCCGCGTGGCCCGCGTCGAGCTGGGTGTACAGGTATCCGCGGTCGCCGTACTTGCGCATCGACAGCCAGGGCCGGGTGAGGGTGACCACCAGGGCTCCGCCGTCGTCCGGGACGGCCAGCGCGGACGCCGCCAGCGCGGCGGCGACCCGCTCCCCCGCGGCCAGCCGGGCGCAGATGCGGCGGTCGGCGTCCAGCCGGTAGGCCGTCGGCACCCCGTCCTCCACGGCGAGGACGGCGAACTCGTACGGGTACACGGCCCCGGCCGACGGCACCGCCCGCGCCACGTACGAGCCGCAGGCCCGGTTGGCGCGGCTGGTGAACACGCCCTCGTCCACCATCGACAGGGCGCGGCGCAGGCCCGGGGCGGCGACGGGCTCGGCGGGCGGCTCGGGCGACGCCGGCGGCAGGGCCACCCGGGCCCACAGCTCGTCGGCGCGGCCCGCGCACGCGCCCCGGGGCGCGTCGGCGACCGCCACGGACTCCTGGGTGATCAGATTTCCTTGCACGTCTGACGCAGACCTCCAATTCTCTGGCAATCCACCAAATACGCATGCGGGAGGCGGCCGGAAAAGCGGGCAGGCGAAATCGGCCCACCGCGCTTTTCGGCAGCCCGGTGCACCACGGAGGAAAATGTGGGGGGATACCGCAAAAGCTTGCAACGGTGCCCTCGGCGGGGCATTTCCACTGCCCTCGACCAGCACCGACGGGTTCTCGGATCGCGAGACGGACTATTCGACGGTCATTCGACCGCGCGGCACCGGCCGTGCCGCGCCGCCCCCGGCGACCACTCGCCCATTCGTCCCCCGTCTCACAATGTGGCACATAACCGATCCACGGCCCGAACCACGTGAACCCATGATCGGTTACGGCCGTTGCCAGCATGCCAAGCACGCCGGGCAATGGTCAAGACCAATCCCGATGACGCCGCAGGATGAATCCAGCCAACCGGGTGAATGCTGTGAATCGGACATCAATGCGGATCGGACATCAATACGGATTGCCCGCCCCTCACCGACACCCCGGACAACCTCGGCAATTCGTCCCGGCCGCCGCCGGCCGGGCCGGTGTCGGTGGTGCCCGATAGCGTCGAAGGGCACACAGGAGGCGTGCGGGTGGCGACCCGCAAGGAGGAGGACCGCGATGGCGACCTTCACGCTCGTTCCCGGGGCCGACGGCCGGGCCTGGTTCTGGCACCGGCTGGTGCCCGAGCTGCGGGACCGGGGGCACGACGTGGTCACGATGGACCTGCCGGGCGACGACTCGGCGGGCCTGGAAGAGTTCGCGCAGGCGATCGTCTCGGCGGTGGAACGGCACGCCGGCCTCGCCACTCCCCTGGTCCTGGTGGCGCAGTCCCTCGCGGGCTTCTCGGCTCCGCTGGTGTGCGGGCGGCTGCCGGTGCCCGTCGCCGAGCTGGTGCTGCTCAACGCCATGGTCCCGGCCCCCGGGGAAACGGCCGGGCAGTGGTGGGAGGACACCGGCCAGGCCGAGGCCCGCTCCGACTACGCGGCGGCCACCGGGCGCGGCCCCGATCCCGGGTTCGACCTGCGGACCGACTTCTTCCACGACGTCCCGGCCGAGGTGACCGAGGAGGCGCTGTCCGCCGGCGGCTCGCCGCCGCCCTCCGCGCTGTTCGCCCAGCCGTGGCCGCTGACGCGCTGGCCGCAGGTGCCGACCCGCTTCCTCCAGGGGCGGGAGGACCGCTTCTTCCCCCTGGAGTTCCAGCGCGGGATCGTCCGGGAGCGGCTGGGCCTGGAGATCGAGGAGATCCCCGGCGGCCATCTGGCCGCACTCAGCCGCCCCCGGGAACTGGCGGACGCGCTGCTGCGCACGGTGCCCGCGTAGCCGCGGGTGCCGTGCGGGCGGGCGGGGTCCTTCGGCGCGCTCAGGCGCCCCAGCCGGTGTCCGGGGTAACGGCGGTCGGGGCGGTCGGGGCGGTCGGGGCGGTCGGAAGAGAGTCGGGGCGGAGGGCGGCAGGGGAGGTGTTCCGCCGCGAACTGCCCTCCGTGGTGCCCACGACGCCGACCGGCCTGGGCGCGTCCCTGGCCGCGCTCGGCCGGGGGCAGGAGGCCCTGGAGGCCCTGGCCGAGGCGCTGTCCACCGCCGAGGCGCTCGGGGATCGCAGCGCCGCCGCCGTGGCCCTGCACACGACCGCCACCGTGCACGCCTGCTCCGGACGGACCGGCGCCGCCCGGGACTGCTGGACCCGGGCCCTGGCCCTCGCCCGTCGCACGGGCCTCGCGAAGGTGACCGACGACAGCCTCGACGGGCTGGAGTCCCTGGCCGCGTCCTGAGCCGGCCCGTGCCCGGCGGGGCCCCTTCGGCTTCGGCGGCGGCTTCCCGCGGACACGGTGGTGGGGGGGGGGGGGGGGGGGCCCCCCCCCCCCCCCCCCCCCCCCCGGCCCCCCCCCCCCCCCCAGAAGGAGGGGCCGCCGC
>NZ_JBHYWI010000027.1:96509-99516 GCF_042751525.1 Kitasatospora sp. NPDC059408 | reverse complement strand
GGGGCGGGGGGGGCCCCCTCGGGCGGCGGGGGCGGACCCCCGCGCCGAGGGTGGGGGGCCGGCCCCCCCCCCCCCCCCCCCACCACCGTCCGTGCCTTACGCGGCGAACGCGAACTTCTCGTTGCCCGCGCCGGGGAGGCAGTCCCACAGGATGACCGGCGTGCCGTTGTCCCAGACCGGGCCGGCACCCGACACGTTGAGGCAGCGCCCGCTCGCCGGGTTGAGGAACTGGCCGTCGGCCGTCATCCGGAACGTCTCGTTGCCCTGGCCGGGCACGCAGTCCCACAGGATGATCGGGGTCCTGTTGTCCCAGGTCGGGCCGCCGCCCGCCACGTTGAGGCAGCGCCCGCTCGCCGGGTTGAGCAGCTGGCCCGAGGCCGTCAGCTGGAACTGCTCGTTGGCCGCGCCCGGCACGCAGTCGGACAGGACGACCGGGGTGAAGTTGCCCCACGTCGCACTGGTGCCCGAGAGGCCGACACAGCGTCCGCTCACCGGGTTGAGCAGCGCGGCGGTCGGACCGGCGACCTGCTTGTCGGCGGAGGCGAGGACGAACGTCTCGTTGGCCTGGCCGGTGACGCAGTCCCACAGGATCATCGGCGTGCTGTTGGGCCACGGGCCCGCGCCGGAGACGTTGAGGCAGCGGTTGCTGGCCGGGTTGAACAGCTGGCCCGAGGCGTTCAGCTGGAACGTCTCGTTGCCGGCGCCCGGCACGCAGTCCCACAGGACGATCGGATTGCTGTTCGCCCACGGGCCCGCACCGGACACGTTGAGGCAGCGGTTGCTCGCGGGGTTGAACAGCTGGCCCGAGGCGTTCAGCTGGAACGCCTCGTTGCCGGCGCCCGGCACGCAGTCGAACAGGATGATCGGGTTGCCGTTCGTCCACGGGCCCGCACCGGACACGTTGAGACAGCGGCCGCTGGCCGGATTGACGACCTGGTAGGCGCGGTTGACCAGACCGCCGATCCAGGAGGCGAGGTCGTCGGTGCGGGTGCCGATCGCGCCGGTGCGGGTCTCGGCGGGGTCGGTGCCGAGGCAGCCGCCCTGCCAGGAGCGGGCGGCGACGGCGACGAGCTCGGCCTTGCCGCCGCTCTCGCGGACGACGGGGGCGCCGGTGTCGCCCTTGCAGATCGCGGCGCCGCCCTGACCGGTGACGGTGACGCCGGTGGGCTGGACGGCGTCGACGCCGAACAGGCCGGTGTGCGGCTTGGCGGGCACCCACTCGTCCGCGGTGCGCCCGTACCCGGGCACCCGCAGGCTCTCGCCCGGAGCGGGCGCGGTGGTGGCGACGGCGAGCGGGGCGATGCCGTTCAGCGGGAGGGCCAGGCGGGCCATGACGAGGTCGCGCTCCTGACGCGGCGCCAGTTCGACGACGTCGGCGCTCTTGTCGCCGACGGTCACGGTCACCTTGCGCTTGGGCACACCCGCGGCGAGGCCCTGCGGCCGGCCGGGGTCGTCCGCGAGGCACGACGCGGCGGTGACGACCCAGTACCGGTCGACGAGGGCGCCGGTGCAGGCCCGCGCATTGTCGCCGATGGTGAGTTTGGCGGTGTAGGCGTAAGAACCGTCGGCGGCCGCGGGGCCGGTGACGGCACCGGCCACCGGGGCAGAGAAGGCGGCGACGGCACAGGCGGCCGCGGCCGCCATACCGAATATCCGCTGCAAGGATAATGTCCTGCGAGTCATCTTCTGTTTCCCCCAAGTGAATTGAGAATTTTCTGGAAGGATTCCGGCCGGCGGCCGGCCCGGGATGCACGACGGAACACCGGCGACGGGCCACACCATCCCCGGACCACGGATGGACGCAGGCCGGGGTCAAGGAGTGGCAACGCCCACATCCTGTCGTCGCAAAAAATACTGTGTACGAGTGATGGTCCGTCAAGCCCTTTGCCGATTGCCCTCCGTCGGCCTAAACGGCTTCCACGGATGAATGATGGTTCGTACCAATACCAGTGACAATGCGGCAAGGACCCCGGTTTGGCCGTCCGGCCTTACGGGTGAAGCCACGAGGATTCCGAGACCCGTCACCCCGCCTGACACACCGGCAGAACTACCGTGAGTGACTGACCGTCAGCCCGGATTCCCCCGCCCGTCCCCAGGGAGCACCGCACCATGCCCGCAGCCCGCCACCGCATGCTCGCCACCGCCGCCCTCGCCGCGGCGGCCACCCTCCTGGCCACCACCCCCGCACTCGCCCGGCCCGCCGGCCCCGCCGCACCGGCCCTCCTGCGGGCACCGCTGCTGCGCCCGGACGGGGACGCGCACCAGGGCGGCCCGCACGACGGCCGTGCCAACGGCACCAGCGCCAACTGGGCCGGCTACGCGGCCACCGGCGCCAAGTTCACCAGCGTCAGCGCGAGCTGGGTCCAGCCGGAGGCGCACTGCACCACCGAGGACACCTACTCCAGCTTCTGGGTGGGCCTGGACGGCGACGGCAGCCGCTCGGTCGAGCAGAACGGCAGCTCGGCGGACTGCGTGGGCGGCAAGCCGCAGTACTACGCCTGGTTCGAGATGTACCCGGCGTACCCGGTGTTCTACAAGGACAAGGTCGAGCCCGGCGACCACTTCACGGCGAGCGTCACCGCGACCGCCACCGGGAGGTTCACCCTGACGATCACCGACGAAACCCGGCACTGGAGCCACGTCCAGCACAAGACGCTGGCCAGTGCGAAGCTCGCCTCGGCGGAGGTGATCGCCGAGGCGCCGTCCACCCTGTCCGGGCCGCTGCCGCTGACCGACTTCGGCACCGTCGCCTTCACCGACGCCAAGGCCAACGGCAAGCCGATCGGCGACTTCGGCCCCGAGAACATCACCATGGCCGACCACGACCACACCGTCCTGGCCACGACCTCGCCCCTCAGCGCCGGCAGCGCCTTCGAGGTGACCTGGCACCACAGCTGACCCGCCCCGGGAACGGCCGGGGGCCGCGGCACGGCTCCTGCGTGGGGCGCGCCCCCCCCCCCCGCAGCCCCCGCCACGAAACAAGAAGGAAAAAAACCAGGCTCCCCCC
>NZ_JBHYWI010000027.1:55434-96499 GCF_042751525.1 Kitasatospora sp. NPDC059408 | reverse complement strand
CGGCACGGCTCCTGCGTGCCGCGGCCCCCGGCCGCCGTATCCCCGGACGTCAGACGTAGAGCGTGAACACCGTGTCGCCCCGGCCGACGTAGGCGTTGCTCAGGGCGAACACGTGGCTGCCCGGACGGAAGATCCCGAACGTCGTGCGCCCGGCGGCCTGCCAGTCCCCGACCACCGGCAGGTCGCCGGCGACGCCGTAGGAGGCGGTGGAGACGCTGCCGTCGTCGTGGCGCAGGAGGAAGGTGTTCGGCTCGCCGGCGCTGCGGCCCGGACGGAAGAGGCCGAACTGGGCGTGGTGCACGCCGTCCCAGTCGCCGGCCACCGGGACGTCGCCCGGCCCGCCGAACTGCAGGGTCGTCACGCTGGTGTCGTCGTGGCGCACGGCCAGGGTGCCGGTGGCCGGGCGGTAGACGGCGAGCTGGTCGTGGCCGTTGTGGTCCCAGGCGCCGGCCACCGGGACGTCGCCGGGCTCGCCGAACCGGACGGCGGTGACGGACCCGTCCCGCAGCTGCAGGCCGAACGTGGCGGTGCTCGGGCGGTAGATGCCCAGCTGGCACTGGCAGGTGTTCTCCCAGGCGCCGACCACCGGGACGTCGCCGGGCTCGCCGAAGGCCCGGCGCTCGTTCACGTGGCCGGTCGTCTTGCCGTAGTCGATGTTCCAGCGGCCGTTGTCGAAGAGGCCGACCTGCGTGGCCGGGCCGCCGAGGTAGCCGGTGAAGGGCGTCCCGGCCTGCGGGCCCGGGACGGAGGCCTGCACGGACGCCGTGGCCTGGCGGCCGTGGTCGTCGGTGACGGTCTCGGTGACGGTGTAGTAGCCGCCGACGCCGTAGTCGTGCGTCAGGCCGTCCGGGGAGGTCCGGCCGTCGGTGACGACGGGGGCGGTGCCGTCGCCGAAGTCCACGGCGTAGCGGGCGACCGGCCACGGGCTGGAGGTGGCGTCGTGGAAGGCGACCCGGGCGGTGGCCTGGTCGGCGACGCTCACCTGGGGGTTGAGCCGGAGGGCGCCCACCGGGGCGAACGTGAACCTGGCGATGCCGGTGAAGACCAGGCCGGTCCGGCTGGTCGCGGTGAGCGTCGCCGTGTAGGTGCCGGGCGCCGGGTAGTCGTGGTCGAGCTCCAGGCCGCTGCCCGGGTTCACGTCCACCGGGGTGCTGCCGTCGCCGAAGTCGAGCTTGGCACCGGCCGGCGCCCAGCCGGTCCGGTAGAAGGTCTGGATCCGGGCGTTCAGCGGGTGGCCCGCCGTGGCGTAGGGGATCGCCGACAGCTGCACGGAGGTGTCGTCCTGGAGCTCGACCGCGCCGCGGTCGTAGTAGCCGGGCCCGGTACCGGTGTTGGCGATCGCCGGGTGGTCCGCGCGCGGGTGGTCGTAGAAGTCGGTGTCCAGCATCCCCGGCGCGGTGGCGTCGGCCGCGTCCGTCAGGCCCTCGACGGCCCGGGGCGCGTAGTCGCTGCTGTAGAACCCGAACTTCGGGTCGGCCTCGTTGTCGTGGGCGCCCTGACCGGTGGCCCTGAAGTCGGAGGCGGCGGTGTACGGGGTGCCGCCCCAGAGGTAGCCGGCGCCGCCGGCCGCGTGCACGACGCTGTTGTAGTCGGCCTTGGTCCCGGGGACGGAACCGGCCGAGACCGACAGGCCGGCGGCGGACTTGAGGGCCTCGTCGGTGCAGGAGCCCGCGGGGAGCTTGGTGATCACGTTGTTCGTCACCGCGGCCCCCGAGGAGCTCCCGGCGAGCAGGACGTCGTTCCCGCAGTTCCCGGCGAAGGTGTTGCTCGCCACGACGGTGCCCGGGGCGTCGGTGGCCACGACGCCGCCCGTGCGGCCCTCCACCACCAGGTCGGTGGTGATGACCGTCCCGGAGACCCCGGCGTCCACGGCGATGCCGACCGTCCCCTGACCCTGGACCCTCGTGCGGCTCACCGTGGTGGCGGTGGTCTTCCCGGTGATGCGGACGGCGGGCGCCGGGTCCGGGTAGGAGGACGGGACGCCGTTGAACACGGGGTCGCCGGCGAGGACGGTGTTCCGGTTCACCACGATCCGGTCGGCGTCCTGGACGAGCACGCCCTCCTGCGGTGCCTCGAACTGGAAGCCCGACACCGTGACGTCGTGCACGCCGGAGAACACGAGGGCGTGCGCGGCCGGCTTCGAACCCGCGTCCCAGGAACGGATGCCGAGGATCGTCTGGGGCATGCCGTAGGGGATGTCGGCCTTGATGACGATCGGCCTGCCGGGGAGCCCGGAGTGCCTGACGGTGACCGATTCACGGTAGGAGCCGCCCGTCGCGACCTGGACCGTCTGGCCCGGCTGCGCCGCGTCCACGGCGGCCTGGACGGTGCAGAACGGCCGGTCCTGCGCCCCGCTCCCGGCGTCCGAACAGGCCGACCCGTAGGCGTTGTCGACGTGGAGCACGCTCTGGTCGGCCGCGTGGGCGACCGAGGGGAGAAGCGCCCCGGCTATCGCCGAGCCGGCAACCGCGGCGGCCAGGCCGACGCGATGACGAATGGTCACGGATGGTCCCCCTTGAGGCGAAGTGACGCCGGATGTGCAGGATTCGGGGAGCGCCCGTGATGGTTCGTGCCCCCGATCGTCCGGCGAAGAGTATCGCCGATGATCATGCGGCCGTCACGCGGGTATCCCGGTCGTGGCGGGGCGGGCCGGTGGGTCAGGCCCCGTGGTGGTCGCCCGCCCAGACGGTGGGGGTCCGGCCGGCCCAGGGGGCGGCCTGTTCGAGCTGTCCGGCGAGGCGGAAGAGGACGTCCTCGCGCCCGTGGCCCGCGGCGAACTGGATGCCGATGGGCAGGCCGGTGGCGGGGTCGGTCTGCAGGGGCACGGACATGGCGGGGGTGCCGGCGACGTTGAACACGGCGGTGAAGGGCGAGCGGTGGAAGACCTGCCGGAGCCAGCCGGGGCCGTCGGCGCCCTCCGCGCCCTCGGCGTACGTGCCCAGGGGGACGGGCGGTTCGGGCAGGGTCGGGGTGAGCAGCAGGTCGTACTCGGCGAAGTAGCGGCCGATCGCGCGGGCGACGGTGTTGCGCATCGCGAGCGCGTGGACGAACTCGGTGCCGCTGACCTCCCGCCCGTAGGCGTGGCTCGCGAGCATCTCGGGTTCGACGGTGGTGGGGTCGACGGGCCGGCCCGAGGCTGCGGCGAGGCCGTCGATCCAGGTCGCCAGGTTGGCGCTCCACAGGCGGGCGTTGGCCAGGACGAACTCCTCCCAGCCGGTGCCGAGATCGACCCGGACCTCCTCCACCCGGTGGCCCAGGGACTCGGCGAGCCGTGCGGAGCGCAGGGTGGCGTCGATGATGGTGCCATCGACAGTGCGGCCGCCCCAGGGCTGCGTGAGGAGGCCGATCCTGAGGCTGCCCGGGGGGCGGGTGACCTCCTGTGCGTAGGGCCGCTCGGGGCGCGGGGCCGTGTAGGGGTCGCCGGCCTCGGGGCCGTGGACGAGGTCGAGCAGGGCGGCGCTGTCGCGGACCGAGCGGCTGAGGGCGCCGTGGACGGCGAGCCCGTTGAAGACCTCGTCCGCGTCGGGGCCCATGGAGATCCGGCCGCGGGTGGGCTTCAGCCCGAACAGGCCGTTGGCGGCGGCGGGGACGCGGATGGAGCCGGCCGCGTCGGTGGCGTGCGCGAGGGGGACGATGCCCGCGGCGACGGCGGCCGCCGAGCCGCCGCTGGAGCCTCCGGGGCTGCGGTCCGGGTCCCAGGGGTTGCGGGTGGCGCCGTACAGGACGCCTTCCGTGGTGGTGCTGTAGGCGAACTCCGGGGTCGCCGTGCGCCCGAGCGTCACCAGTCCGGCTCGGCGGAAGCGGGCCATGAGCGAGGAGTCGGCCGCGGCGACGTTGCCGGCGGCGAGGCGGCTGCCCAGTTCCACCCGCTTGCCCGCCATCGCGACGGCGAGGTCCTTGACCAGGAAGGGCACCCCCGCCAGCGGCGTGCTGCCCGGCGCCGGCGCGTCCTCGGCGGGCCA
This sequence comes from Kitasatospora sp. NPDC059408, assembly GCF_042751525.1. NCBI lineage: Bacteria > Bacillati > Actinomycetota > Actinomycetes > Kitasatosporales > Streptomycetaceae > Kitasatospora > Kitasatospora sp. NPDC059408. The sequence goes on along the minus strand of NZ_JBHYWI010000027.1, from coordinate 92,537 downwards.
GGTCTCGACGACGGCGTTGATCCGCGGATTCACCGCCTCGCACGCCAGTCGGGCGGTCGCGGCGAGTTCGGCGGCGGTCACGTCACCGCGGGCCACCAGGGCGGCCAGGGCGACGCCGTCGTGGTCCGCGTACTCGGAGAGCTTCATCTTCTTCGTCCGTCCAGATCCGGCCAGGGGAAACGATACCGAAAGGTCTCGCACGATACCGATCGGTATCGTGTGGGACTGATCGGTACCGTAGCATTGCGGCCAGGCGGCTCGACGCCCCATCGGGCGGACCGGCGGAGGGTGACATGGCGGACACGGCGGACACGGCGAGAGTCAGCAGGCGGAGCCGGGTGGCCAAGCTGCCGCCCCGGGAACGGATCCTCGACGCGGCGGAGGAGCTCTTCTCGCGCGAGGGGATCAGGGCGGTCGGCGTCCAGGCGATCGCCGACCGGGCCGAGACCACCAAGATGGCGCTGTACCGCCACTTCGCGACCAAGGACGCGCTGGCCGAGGAATGGCTGCGGATCGTCGCGGCCGACTACACCGCCGCGTTCGACCGGCTGGAGACCGCCCACCCCGACGACCCCCGGGCGCAGATCCTCGGGATCGCCCGGTTCATCGCCGACGGGCTCCCCGGGATCTCCCACCGGGGCTGCCCGTTCATCAACTCCATCGCGGAACTGCCCGACCGCACCCACCCCGCGCGCCGGCTGATCGAGGCCCACAAGGCCCGCCAGCTGCGCCGCCTCGCCGACCTGTGCGTCCGGGCCGGGCTGCCCGACCCGGACGGGGCGGCCGCGGAGATCACCTTCGCCCTCGAAGGGGCCCAGGTGAGCGCCCAGAACCGGAGCGTCGAGCACGCGGGCGAACGGCTCGTACGGATCGTCGGGGCCGTCCTGGACCGCCCGGCGAGCTGAGCGGCGGGCGGCCCGGAGACGCCGACGGGGCTGCCGGGGGTTCCGTCGTGGGAGTCCCGGCAGCCCCGTGCACCCCGGCGGCGGGGCCTACTTGAACTGGGGGTAGTAGTCCAGGAGCGAGGAGTTCACGCTGGTGCAGTAGGCGTAGCTCCACAGGCCGCTGCCGGTCGGCTTCCAGGGGCCGTACACGTTCTCGCCGTTCTGACAGACCGCCATCGCCCGGAAGACGATGTGGCTGTCGGAGCGGGGGCACATGGCGCCGTAGGTGTTGCCGTCCCACCACTCCTGGCAGACGTCGGTCGTGGTCGCCGACGCCGGTGCGGCGGTGGCCGTCCCGAGCGCGAGCGATCCCGCGGCGACCGCCGCCAGTGCCAGTGCGCGTACCTTGAGCATCGAATCCCCTCCAGCCGGACGTTGCGTCAGCCGGCCCGCGCCCTGCCCCGCGGACCGCCGTCGAATCTAGGTCGGCCGCCGGGGGCGTCCGGTGCGCGAGCGCACAGTCGGGGGCTCCGCGCGGTGCCGATCCGCACAGTCGTCCGCCCGCGGCCGACGCATGATTGCATGGCGTGAGCGATCCGCGACGCGGAGTACCGGTTGCCGTCGGAGCGATGAGTTTCCCGGCGGCCGCGGGTCTGCATCCCGACCGGACCGACCGGCACGACCCACTCATCGGGAGCAAGGCAATGGGCCTCATCCACATCGAGCTGTTCACGACCCTCGACCTCGTCGCGCAGGCGCCCGGCGGGCCCGACGAGGACCCCGAGGGATTCCCGTTCGGCGGCTGGCAGGCGCCCCTGCTGAACGAGACCACCGGCGCGCAGATCGCCGCCGCGTACGAGGGCACGGACGCCCTCCTGCTCGGGCGGCGCACCTACGACATCTTCGCCGCGTACTGGCCGAAGCAGGAGGGCGGCCCGTTCGCCGGGCTCTTCAACAGCGTGCCGAAGTACGTGGCCTCCCGCGGCGAGCCCGACCTCCCGTGGGCCGGCTCCACGCAGCTCGGCCCGGACCTGGTCGCCGCGGTGCGCGGGATCCGCGAGCGGCACGAGCACGTGAAGGTCGTCGGGAGCCTGGACCTGGTGCAGACCCTCCTGCGGGAGAAGCTGTTCGACCGGCTCGACCTGTGGGTGCACCCGATCGTGCTCGGCGTCGGCAAGAAGGTGTTCGACACCGGTGCGGTGCCCACCAACGTCACGCTCCTCGAACCGCCGGTGGCCGGCCCCACGGGCACGGTGTTCCTGCGCTACGGGATCGCCGACGGGATCCCCCGGACGGGCGACATGAGCGCCCCCGACCGCGGACTGGGCAACGGCGGCTGACGGGCCTCAGCCCAGTTGGTCGGCGATGCGCTGGGCCTGGTGGCCGGCGCCGCGGCGGCGGAGGTAGCGGATGCGGTCGAGCATCAGGACACGGACGTCCGTGTCCCGGGACTCGTGGGCGCGGGAGGGCGCCAGGTGCGGCCAGATCGTCTCGTAGAAGGGCCAGTTGGCCGGGTTCTCGGCGCTTCCGACGGCCAGGCGGGCCTCGACGAGCAGGCGGTGGACCGCGTACCGGGCGGTGTCCCGCTCCTCCCCCGTCATCTCGGCGCGGACGGCCTCCCCGACCATCCGGTGCACCCGGATGGCGTCCGCCGCGTCCGCGGTGACCAGGCCGTACCGCACGACCGAGGGGAGGACCCAGGCCAGGCGGCGGGGGACGAGGTGGGCGGCGATCGGTCCGGGGCCGAGGTGGGCGCACAGCCGCATCAGCTCGACCGCCGAGGCGGCGTGCGGCCGCAGGTAGGCGGCGGCCACCCGCCAGTGGGCGCGCACGACGGGCAGCGGGTCCGCCGGGCCGCCGCCGGCTTCCCGCAGCCGGGCCGTCTGTTCGCGCAGGGCGGCCAGGTAGTCGGCGGCCGGGGTGCCGGTGGCCTTGAGCCAGGCGCCGGCCAGGTCCACCGCGAGCGGCAGGTCGTCCACGGCCGCGGCCACCGCCTCGGCGTCGGCTCGGGCGAGGGCGCCCTCCGTGCGGCGCATCAGGTGGTCCGTGCCGGTGGCGCGGGTGAACGCGTCCAGGGTCACCGCGGCGGTCGGTGCCACGGCGCCCGGGGTGAACGCCCGGGCCCAGCGCGGGTCGCGCGAGGTGACCAGGACGTGGCCCGCGCCGCCGCCGGGGACGAGGTGGACGACCTCGCCCGGGTCCTGCGCGTCGTCGAGGACCACGAGCCACCGCCCGTCCGTCCCGGCGCTCCCGTACTGCAGCTCCACCAGCGCCAGGCCGGCGGCGCGCGGCAGCTCCGCGCCGTCCGCCAGGCCCAGCACCCCGGCCAGCTCCGCCAGCCGCGGCAGGACCTCCTGCGACTGGCCCGCGTCGATCCACCAGACCAGGTCGTAGTCGGCCCTGAAACGGTGCGCGTACTCCAGTGCGAGCTGCGTCGCGCCCACCCCGCCGAACCGGTCCCGGGCGCGGGGCGCCGGCCCCACCACCGTGACGGCGCCCTGTTGCAGGCGCTCGCGCAGGAGCCCCAACTCCTCCGCGCGGCCGGTGAAGTGGCGGTTGCGCGGCGGCACGTTCCAGATCTTCGGACGGCGGCCGGGAAAGCGCGGCGCGCCCGCCGCACCCGGGGCCGGGAGCTCCTGGCGGCCGAGGGCGGAGAGCAGCCGGGCCGCCGCCTGCGGCTCGTCGGCGTCGGCCAGGTCCACCAGGTCGAACCGGTTGAGCCGCTCGGACGGCGGCACCGGGACCACCCGCACCTGCACCAGCCGGCGCCGGGCCCCGAAGGCGTGCTCGACGACGGCCCACTCCCACGCCTCCCCCACCGCGTCCGAACGCAGGTAGGCCGGGGAGAGCACGACCACCACGACCGTCTCCACCGGGCGCGCCATCCCCGGCCCGGCGTCGCGCGGCAGGACCCGGAAGCCCGCCGCCTCCAGCACGTGGACGATCCACTCCGCCCACATCCGGTCCTCGGGCACGAAGCTGAGGTGGACGTCGACCGGCTCGGCGGGGGCCGGCCGGTGGTGCGGCTGCGTCGGCGAAGCCGGGCGCGGGAGCCCGGTGACCCGGCCTCCGGTGACGGCGGCGGTCAGGCGCTCGTAGGCCGCGAGCAGGCCGGCGGGGGCGCCCGGGTGCGGTGCGGCGGCGAGCGGCCGCCCGTCGTCGTGGAGCGGCCGGTACGGGATCTCGACCGTCTCCACCGGCTCCGTGGCGGGCAGGCCCGCGAAGCGCGCCGCGGCCAGGGCCCGGCCCATCTCGGTGACACCCTCGTGGGAGCCGTCGACCATCGTCGCCACCGGGAGGATCCGCACGGCCCGCTCCCCCTGGCGTCCGGCGATCCGCAGCGCGATCCGCGACGCGTCGTCGATGCTGCGCCCGCTCAGGGTGAAGCAGACGACCAGGTCGTCCGGCAGCAGCTCGGTGCAGATGTCGGCCATGGTGGACAAGCCGGTGCAGCCGTCGACCAGCACGTAGTCGTACTGCCGGCGCAGCTCCTCCCGCAGGTCGCCGAAGTACTCCTCGTCGGCGAACGCCTGGGTGCCGCGCGTCAGTTCGGTGACCTGGCGCTCCCTGCGGCCCACGAGCAGCACGTCGAGCAGGCCGCCGGCGGCGAACCCGGAGCGGTCGACGGTGCGGACGGCCCCGCGCACGCTGCGGCCCAGCCACTCCCGGCCGGGCCGGCCGCTCGTGCGCACCTGCTCGTCGCGGAAGTCGAGGAGCAGGCTGAGCACGCCCCGGGCGCCCTCCAGCGCCGACGGCGCCAGGAGGCGCCCGAAGTGGCGCTCCAGGCTCGGCGCCTCGAACCCGAGGTCCGCCACGAGCACCCGGTGGCCGTTGGCGGCCAGGATCCAGGCGCAGTTCGCCAGCGCCTCGGGGCGGCCGATGCCGTCCTCGTAGGAGTAGAAGGTGACGATGCGCCCGTCGGCGCCCCCCGGGCCGGCGTTCCCCGGGCCGCCGGGGGCGAGCGCGGGCAACGGGTCGCCCGGGTGGGCCAGTTCGCCGGAGATGCGGCGGACGGTCCGCTCGTCCTGCGCGTACACCTCGCCCGCGCGCGTCAGCGCCCGGTCGATGTCGAGCGCGGCGGGGTCCGCGGCGCCCGCGGGGCCCTGCCGGGCCGGCAGCGGGTGTGCCGGCCCGGCCGCACCGCCCTGCAGCAGCGCGACCTGCTCGGTCAACCGGACGACCTGGTCGAGCACTTGGGGCAGCAGCCGTTCCGTCTCACTGCGCAGGGCCTCCGTCCGCACCAGTTCGCCGACGGTCCGGCGCTCCTGGGCCTGGGCCCGCGCGAGCTGTTCCTGGGCCGCGAGCAGCCGCGCGATCTCCTCGCGGTGGCCGAGCAGCGCGTCGCGTTCGACCGTCAGTTCGCCCACCCGCTGCTGGAGCGCCTGGAGGATGCCCAGCAGGAGCATGACGAGCCTGGTGGTGTTGTCCAGCGTCCGCTGGAGGTCCTCGCGCTGGTCCTCGGCGCGGATCAGCCGCCGGTGGAGGCTCTCCAGGTGGGAGCGGTGCCCGTCCGGGTCCGCGCCGGCGCCCGCGCGGCGGGCCGGCGTGTGGCGGGACACGGGGTCGCGGGCCGCCTTCAGCAGGCGCAGGGCCCGGATCCGGTCGTGCGGGTCGCGGGTCGTGGCGGCCACCACCTTGAGGACGAACTCCTCCTCGGGCACCTTGCCGCTCAGGTACGTGCTGACCGTGCTCGGCGCCAAGCCGACCACCCCCGCGAGGCCGGTCAGCGACGTCCCGGCCTTCTCCAGGAGGTGACGCAGGAACTCGGCCAGCTCCTGCGCCTCGCGCGTGTCGGCCCGGACCTCCCCCAGGGGCCGCCCGCCCCGGTTGCCCTGCGCCGCCACCCGCTCCCCCAACTCGCCTGTTGCCGCCCGGCCTTGCCGCCATTATCGCCCTTGCCGCCGAACAACCCGGGTTGTTCGGGCCTGACCTGGGACGGAGCGGCGAACAACCCCGGCGAACCCGCGCGCGTGCCAGCTTGGTCCCGCCGGGACCACCCCGGCGCGAACAACGAGCGGAGACTCGCCATGGCCTTCCTGCCCCTCAGCCCCCGCGGCATCGGCAACCTGCAGCGGGTGCTGCTGGTCGCCCTCCTCTCCCCCGCGCTCGTGATCACGGTGCTCGCCACCGTGCCCGCCCTCACCGTCCTGCCCTTCCTCCCGGACGGCACCCGCCGCACCGTCGACCTGCTGCGCATCCACGCGAACGCGGCCTCCGCACTGCTGAGCGCCAGCCGCGCCGAGCGGTGAACACCGCCCCGGGAGGGGAACACGAGTGCCTCCGGCCGCGGCGGAATCGCCGAGACTTCGCCGAGCCGCCCGCCGGCTTCGTCAACGGGACGGAACTCCACCACGCCTTCTTCGACCCCTGGTAGCGCTGAGTCACGAGAACGCCGCTTCCCCCCGCAAAATACCGCCACCCGGACACCGCCGGCCACACCGTCCGTAGCCGGGATGCCGAACGGGCGGCCTGCTCGCAGGCTGGAAGGAGCAGTGCCCCGAGCACCGGCAGGAGGACGGCATGGCCGCACACTTCGAGGTCTACGAGGACAAGGCCCACCAGTGGAGGTTCCGGCTCAAGGCGGGAAACGGGGAGATCGTCGCGGTCGGCGAGTCCTACCCGACCAGGCAGGGTGCGCAGAAGGGCTGCGAGGCCGTGAAGCGCGCCGCCGCCGAGGCGGACATCGTCGCGCCCAAGGCGGCGTGAAGGCACCCGCGCGTGTGGGGCCCGCTGCCGGACGGCGGCGGGCCCCCGGTGTGCGGTGCCCCCGACGTGCGGTGCCCCCGACGTGCGGTGCGGCGGCGGGCCCCCGGTGTGCGGTGGCGGGCCGCACGGCTCGTCCGGGTTGGCAGGATCTTGTGGACGAACGGTGCTGTCGTCCCTGGTGGAGGAGGCCGGGAAGGCGAAGACTCTTCGTGTACATCGCCCGGCGGACCCCTGGCGCGCTCCGTGCGGCCGGTCCTCGACGAAAGGGAAACCGTGAACGACTTCAGGGCGAGGTTTGACAGCTCGGGGATCGAAGGCCTGCTGAAGGACTACTTCGACCTCCTCTACACCCAGGACATGGACCTGTTCGAACGGGTCTTCCACCCGGACTCGGTCCTGTACTCGGCACAGGACGGCGAGGTCGTCGTGCGCCCGCGCGCCGCGTACCGGGCGGTCATGGAGGGGCGGCAGTCGCCCGCCGAGGCCGGTGCGCCGCGGCACGACGAGATCCTCCTCATCGACGTCCTGTCGCCCGAGATGGCCCTGGTCAAGGTCCGGCTGCGCCTGTTCGGGAACACCATGGAGGACTACCTGAACCTGCTCAAGGTGGGCGAGCGGTGGACCGTCGCGGCCAAGCTCTACCACCGTGCGGCGTAGCACGGCACCCGCGCGGGCCCGCCGCCGGCACCCGCCGGCGCGCGGGCCCCGCTCCCGCGGCGGCGGGCCGGTGCCGTGCTGACCACCGTCGCCGTCGTGCTCGTCGACGGAGTGGCCCCGTTCGAGTTCGGCGTGCTCTGCGAGGTCTTCGGCGTCGACCGCTCCCCGGAGGGCGTGCCGCCGTTCGACTTCCGGGTGTGCGGCGAGAACGCCGGCGCGCCGCTGTCCACCGGTGCGGGGTTCCGGGTCATCCCGTCGCACGGTCTGGAGGCGTTGCGGGACGCCGATCTGGTGGCGGTGCCCGCCGCCACGATCCGCGAGGACTACCCGCCGGCCGTCCTGGACGCGCTGCGCGCCGCGCACCGGCGTGGTGCCACCCTGCTCTCGGTGTGCAGCGGGGCGTTCGTGCTGGGTGCCGCGGGTCTCCTCGACCACCGTCGCTGCACCACCCACTGGAGCTACGTCGACGCCTTCGCGCGCCGCTTCCCCCTGGCGCGGGTCGACCGCGACGTCCTGTTCGTCGACGACGGCACCGTCCTGACCAGCGCGGGCACGGCCGCCGGCATCGACGCCTGCCTCCACCTGGTGCGCCGGGAGCTCGGCTCCGCCGCGGCCAACGCGATCGCCCGCAAGATGGTGGTGGCGCCCCACCGGGAGGGCGGGCAGCGCCAGTTCGTCGACCTGCCGGTCCCCGAGGACCCGGGCGCCAGTCTCCAGCCCCTGCTCGGCTGGATGCGGGAGAACCTCGGTGCCCGGCACAGCGTGGCGGAACTGGCGCAGCGGGCCCGCATGTCGCCCCGGACCCTCGCCCGCCGCTTCAGCACGGAGATCGGCACCACCCCGCACAAGTGGCTGACCCTGCAGCGGGTCCTGCACGCCCGGCACCTGCTGGAGGAGACCTCCCTGGACATCGAGGAGATCGCCCACGAGACCGGCATGGGCGACGGCGCCCTGCTCAGGCACCACTTCCGGAAGATCGTGGGCGTCACCCCGAAGGACTACCGGGCGGCCTTCGCCGACCGCCCGGCGGCACCGGGGCCCTCCCCTTCCCCCGCCGCGGACGGCGACCGGCGCCGTGGCGGCCGGTGACTTCCCGCATTTCCTTTCCCGGTCACGGGCCATCCTTTCAGGGCATCTCCCCTGTCTGCCAGGCCCGTTGACGACACCGCTGCGCGAAATCCCGCCGCTCCGGAAATCGGCGCCATATTTTCGGCGGCATGTTTCCGGCGCCTGGCAGATCTGCCCCTGGATGAATCGGGTGCGGTCGAAAAGACTGGCGTTGTCCCGATCGTCCGTCAAGGGAAGGGAATGGATCCCATGTCCTGGAGCTCCTGGGAGACACGGCGCCGACACGCCGTCACGTGGGGCCGGCACGCCTTCGGCACCACCCCCTCGCGCGACGCCCGGCGCCTCGCGTGCGCGTGGCTCGCGGCCCACGACTGCGACGGCGAGGTCATCGCGTGTGCCGGGCTCGTCGTGGCGGAACTGGCCGCCAACTCCGCCGAACACGGCGGGCGCCTGGACGCGCTGTGCCTCGACGTCTTCCCTTCGGAGCCCCGCGCTCCGGGCAGCCTGATCGTCGGCGTCTACGACCTCGGCCGGGACCACCCCTTCCACGCGGGCGGGCGCCGGCTCCCCGGCGAGGGGCTGCGGGAGCGGGGGCGCGGCCTCGGCATCGTCGCCGCCCTCAGCCTGGAGTGCGGGGCGGCCCGGCTCCACGACGGCCACCAGCACGTCTGGTGCCGTCTGGCCGTGCCCCCTCGCAAGGCGGCCGGGCCCGGTGGCGGCCCCGGAGTGCACGGCGGCGGCTGATCCACCGTCACGGCCCCGGAGGCGGGTGCGCCCGCCTCCGGGCCGCTTCACCGGGACGGCTCCTGCGCGACGGCCTTCACGTCGTCCGTCCGAACCGGCCTCTGGCCACGCACACCATCGAGAACCCGCCGAGGACCAGCAGCGCGGCTCCCAGGAGCGGGTTCGCCCTCCCGTACAGGGACTGGCTGATCGTGTCGTAGAGGAAGTGCGCCAGCGCGAACGGCCAGAGGACCCTGTACCGGCGGTAGACGAACAGGAGGCCTCCCGCCCAGATCACGGCCTGGGCCAGGAACTGGACGCCGTAGTACAGGTGGAAGGGGAACCGCAGGGCGACCAGGACCGCCAACTGGGCCGGCCACGGCCACCGCATGCGGGTCATGACGGCGACCGGGAGGGCGAGCAGCAGGGCTTCCTCCACGACTCCGGCCGTCGCGGACCAGAGCAGGATCCTGCCCGTGCTCATGCCGGTGTTCAGGACCTCCGACGCCTTCGCGGATTCCGGCTGCGGGAGGAGGGCGAGGACGGCAAAGGCGATCCGCATCACCAGGTACGCCGCGGCCACGGCCCCCAGGGAGCGGGCGGAGAACGCCTCCTTCCTGGGCGGAAGCCCCAGCTCGGTCCGGCTCAGCCCGAGCCGTCGACGGCCGACAACGAAGGCGACCGCCGCCACGAGGACTCCGGAGTAGACCAATCCGTCGTAGACGTCGACGAACCAGCCGGGAAGCCGGTCCGCCCGCCCGGCCAGGGTGTAGACGGCCGCCACCGTGGCGGCGCCGAAGGCGGCCAGGTAGCCGAGTCCCACCAGGCTCCAGGCCTGGACGGACCACCGCGGTCCGGGCCGGCCCGTGGGTGCCGGGTTTCCGTTGGCACAGCGATTCATCACGGCTCTCCGGCTGGGTGCAGGGTGAATTTCCCGAGTGGACGTCATGTTTTCACCGCCGCGCCGGAGGCAGCCAGGCGCAGAAATGCCACCGGGCCGCAAGAACCCGCCACCGTTCCCGGCAGCACGATCGGCTGCGGGAAAGCCGCAGGAATCGTGCGGGTTTCCACCGATGCCCCGCGTTCGTCCGCCGATGACGATCGGTTCGACGGTTCTCGCAAAACCGAAAGCCGAAACCCGAAAGCCGAGAACCGAGAGACGACAGTCGGAAGACGGGGCCAGGCCCCAGGAGAGGACATTCCCATGCCACCGGCCCGTTCCCGCACGTTCCCACCGCCCGGCCGCCCGGTGCGGCACCACCCCGTGCGACACCGTCCCGTGCGACGCCGCCTCGCCCCGATCGTGGCCGTGGGCGCGGTCGCCGCGGTGCTGTCCCAGGTCCAGCCCCCGCCGGCGCAGGCCGCCGCCCGCGCGGACGGGCACCGGCCGGTCGTCTTCGTCCACGGGTGGAGCGGCAACCCGTCGACGTTCGACGACATGAAGAAGCACTTCCGCAGCGCCGGCTACACCGAGGACGAGCTCTTCGCCTGGGGCTACGACTCGCTTCCCGAGCAGTCCCACACCGTCACGTACCAGGGCGCGGTGGTGTCGTCGGGAAGCGTCTCCGACACCACGGTGGAACGCGCCGGCGAGTTCCACGGCGACTGGGTGCGGCTGCCGGGGAGCGGGACGTACTCGCTGTCCGTCGAGTACCGGCAGAAGGGCCCGTACTGGGGTGCCGGACCGACGAGGAGCGGCCGGTTCTCGCTGGACATCCCGGCGTCGTAGCGGTGGTGGTTCGTCAGCGGACCCAGTGGCAGCGGTTCTTAAAGACCTCTTAGGAAAACTCCGTATCACTGTGTCATGCACACAGGCACTCATGCGTCACCCCTCGCGCGCCCCGCCCGCCGCCACGTCCCGCGTTCCGTCCTCGTCCTGGCAGTGGCCACCGCGCTGCTCTCCGGAACCGCGGCGAGCGCCGTCACCGACGGCTCCGCCCAGCGGGTGCGGATCCACGGCGGGCGCGTCGACGTGCCCGTCCGCGGCGGCACGGCCACCATCGACACCGCCACCCTGCGGACCGAGGCCCGCACCGGCGACGGGCGGACGGTCCTGCTCTCCGCTGCCGCCGCCTCCGGGCTGGGCCGGGCGAGTGCCCCGGCCAGGACGGCGGACGGCGCCGGCTGGTCGTACCCGGAGGCGGGCCTGCGGGCCGACGCGCGCGCCGACCACGGCCGGCTGCTGGTCACCCTCACCGCCACCGGCGCCGACACCTCGGTGCGCTGGCCGGTGACCGCCGCCGATCCGGCCGCCGGCGCGATCCAGTTCCCGCGCGGCGAGGGGCTGTCCGTGCCCGTCGACGACCCGTTCTGGAACTCCCCCGACGGCGCGCTCGTCGGCGAGGCGCAGGAGCTGGACTCCCAGCTGTCCATGCCCGTGTGGGGCTACACGCTGCGCACCGGCCGGGCCGGCGCCGGCTACATCGTCCCCACCGACATCGGCACGTCGCTGACGTTCGCCTCCCAGGACGGGCGGCTGCGGGCCACCGCCGAGCACGGGTTCGCCGCCGGGAACGGCACCAGCGCGTACACCGTGGCCCTCTCCCTCACCGACGGCTCCCCGGTGGCCCCGGCCGCGGACTACCGCGACTGGCTCGCCGAGCACGGGCAACTCGGCAGCCTGGCCGAGAAGATCCGGAAGAACCCGCAGACCGCGAAGCTGCTCGGCGCCTTCCACGCCTACGCCTGGGGCGGCGCCCGCCGGCCCGCCTACCTCGACAAGCTCAAGGCGCTCGGCGTCTCCCGGCTCTGGCTCGGCTACGACTCGGACGACGCCCCGATGACCGGCGCCGACGTCAGGGCCGCCGAGGCCGACGGCTACCTCGCCGGCCCGTACGACTCCTTCGCCGACGGCCAACAGAAGACCGAGGACTCCTCCCCCAACACCGTGTGGCCGGACGACGTCTACCCCCGCTTCTGCGTCGTCAGGGCCGACGGGACGCCGCAGCCCGGCTTCCGCAACAAGGGCTGCTACCTGAGCTCCCAGGCCTTCGAGCAGGCCGAGCCGCAGCACCACTACCTCGCCGCCCGCACCCGCTCGCTGGTCGCCAACGGAGCCGGCAGCTACTTCCTGGACGTGGATGCGGCGGGCGAGCTCTTCCGGGACCACGACCCCGCCCACGCGATGACCATGGCCGAGGACCGCGCCAACCGCCTCGCCCGGATGCGGCGCCTGACGGACGGCTCCTACGACACGTCCGCGCGGCCGCTGGTGCTCGGCTCGGAATCGGCCGGCGCCTGGGCCAACCAGGTACTGGCCTTCGACCACGGCGCGGCGACCCCGGTGGACGGACGGCTGTGGGCCATGGAGACCGGGCACTTCGACAACCGGCCGCAGGACCCCAAGGACGACGGCGCCTGGGGCGGCTACATGCCCGAAGGGGCCGCCGCCACCTTCTTCAAGCCGGTGCGCACCGCGGACTTCAAGCCCGAGCACCAGGCCCGGGTGGCCGCCGCCCTCAAGGCGATGTACGACCCGCGCTACCGGGTGCCGCTGTACGAGACGGCGCTGCACGGTTCGCTGGTCAACGCCGAACGGTGGGAGCTGCCCTTCGGGAAGCTGCCGGAGCAGAAGACCACGCGCGCGCTGCTGGCCATGCTCTCCAACACCCCGCTCAACTTCGTACTCAGCGACAAGGACCCGCGCGACGCGCAGAACCTGCGCGAACTGGCCGCCCTGCAGCAGTACTTCGCCCCGCTGCACCAGGCGGCCGGCACCGAGCCGCTGACCTCCTTCCGCTGGCTGACCGAGGACCACCTGGTGCAGCGGACCGTCTTCGGCGACGGCACGCTGACCGTCACCGCCAACTTCGGCACCACGGCCCACGACGGCCTGCCGGGCGGCTGCGTGGACGCCGCCCTGCGCGGGCGGCCGGGCAGCCGGCTGTGCCCGGCCGACGTCGTCTCCTGACGGCAGGACGGGGGGACGGCAGGACGGGGGGACGGGCAGGGCGGGGGGGCCGGCAGGGCGGGGGGGACGGCAGGGCGGGGGGGACGGCGCGGCGCTCACGCGCCGCGGCGTTCCCCCGGGAGCGGGATGGCGGCCCGCACGGTGGTGCCGCACCCGGCGCCGTCGGAGGTGAGGGAGAACGTCCCGCCGTACGCCTCGCACCGCCAGCGCATCCCCTCCACCCCGTACCCCGGTCCGGGCGTCGGGGAGGTGTGCGCGAGGCCGCGCCCGTCGTCGGTGACGGACAGCACGACGTGATGGTGACGGTACGCCAGGGACACCCGCACCCGTTCCGCGTCCGCGTGCTTGACCACGTTGCCGAGGGCCTCCTGCACGACGCGGTAGGCGGCCAGGCACGCCTCCTCGTCCGCCGCCGGCGCCGCCCCGAGCCGCTCGCCCTGGACGTCGACGTCCACGATCAGGCCGTTCTCGGCCGCCACCCGCGCGGCCAGCGAGCGGACCGTCTCGGCCAGGCCCAGTCCGCGCAGGGCCACCGGGTGGAGGGTGGCGACGATGCTGCGGAGCACGGCGGCCAGTTCGTCGAGCCGGCCCACGGCCGTCCGGGCGGAGCGCCGCAGCGCCTGCGGGTCCTCCTCGGCGAGGGCCGCGTCGAGCTGGCGACGGGTGAGGGCCAGGAGCTGGAGCACCTCGTCGTGGAGCTCCCCGGCGATGAGCCCCGCGTAGTGCTCCTGGCGGCCGATCAGGGCCCGGGCCCGGCCCTGGCCGAGCAGTGTCCTCGCCTCGGGCCAGGCCCGCACCGCGTACACCGCCGCCGCCGGCAGGAGGACCAGCGCCGGGTACGCCGCCTCGGCGTGGAACAGCCGGCCGGCGGCCAGGGCGGCGAACCCGCAGGCCACCATGGTCAGCAGCACGCGGACCCTCGGCAGCGCGCGGGCCATGGCCGCCAGGGCGCCGGTGGCCGAGGCGACGGCGAGGGCGGCGACGGGCCGCACGGGCAGCGGTTCCTGCGTGAGGGCGTCCGCCGCGTAGGCGACCGCACCGAGGAGTGCCAGCGCCAGGCACAGGTTGCGCACGGGGCCGAGGACGTGCGGCCGGTGGATCGCCGGGCGCCCGCGGGGGCCGCTACCCACGGGCCCCGGGGGACCCGGGGGACCCGGGGGACCCGGGGGACCCGGGGGACCCCGGCGGCCCGTCGAGCAGGCCGCTGCGCCGGGCGTGGGCGACGAGGTCGGCCCGGGTGACCAGGCCGAGCCGGTTGCGCAGCCCGGCCCGCAGGCTCTCCACCGTGCGCACGCTCAGCGTCAGGTGTGCGGCGACCTCGCGGTTGGTGTAGCCGTCGGCCAGCAGCGCCAGCACCTGCCCCTCGCGCGGGCTCAACGCCCGCGGGGACACCGGGACATGTGCCGTGTCCGCCCCGAGCGGGGGCTGGACGTAGCTGCCGCCGGCGGCCACCGTGCGTGCGGCCAGGAGCAGTTCGGGGACGGACGTGCTCTTCGACAGGTAGCCCGACGCCCCCGCGGCCAGGGCCCCGCGCACGAGCGCCGCGTCCTCGTACATGCTGTGCACGAGGATCCCCGTCCTCGGGGCGGCCGCGCGCAGTTCGGGAATGGCCGACTGCACCGGGCCGGACGCCAGCACCATGTCCAGGACGAGGAGGTCGGGCCGGCGCGTCCGCACGAGGTCGATCGCCTCGGGTCCGGCCGCGGCCTCCCCGACCACGACGAATCCCTCGGGTTCCAGGAGCGCCCGGGTGCCGGCTCGCACGGTCAGGTGGTCGTCGACCAGGACGACGGTCACGGGGGCGGTCGCGGGGACGGTCATCAACCGGCTTTTCGTGGACATCGCATGGGAATACCGGCTCCTTTGCGCGGGGACGGAACGCCTTCCACCCTCCGATACGCGGCAACCACTGTCAACCATTCCCGCGAACGGTTGCCGGAAGGTTGCGACACGAACTCATGGCGGGGCGGAACCTGCACGTTGCGGGAAATCCGCAAGAACACTGCGGCATTTCCCGGATGTGCTCGCGGGCGGGGCGCTGGGATTCTCGCAGTGTCCGGCTCCCGCCCCGATGTCACCGGCGGGACCACCAAGTACACCGGATCCGAACCGAATTGGAGAAGCACGTGGCCCTCGACCTTCCCCGTCTCCCCCGCCTCCCCCGCGCGGCGCTCGTGGTCACCGGGACGGCGGCGCTGCTGTCCCCGCTGACCGTGGGCACGGCGACGGCCGCGGAGAGCGCAGCCCCGTCCCTGAGCGTCATGGCGTTCAACGTGGAGCAGCTGCCCTCCATCACCGAGCTCGCCGGCACCCCGGGCAGCGACCGCCGCGCGGAGCGGCGCGAGGCCGCCGCCGCGGTCATCAAGCGGGAGAACGCCGACGTCGTCGTGCTGGACGAGGCGTTCAACAAGTACGCCCAGGCGATGCGCACCATGGAGCTGAAGGAGGTCTACCCGTACCAGACGAGCCTGGTCGGCGAATACTGCAGCGGCTCCGGCCGGTGGACGAGTTACGAGGGGAATTGCAGCAACTCGCCGTTCGTCGTCAACGGAGGCGTGACGCTCCTCAGCAAGTACCCGATCCTGGAGTCCCACCAGCTCGTGTACCGGAACTCCGACTCCAAGACCTCCGACTACAAGTCCAACAAGGGCGCGGCGCTCGCGCGCCTGTCGGTGAACGGGCAGTCGGTGTGGGTCGCGGGGACCCACCTCCAGGCCGACGAGGAGGGGAGCAGCCCGGTCGGGAACACGCGCAAGGTCCGTCTCGAACAGCTCAAGGAGCTGCGGGCCTGGGCCTCGAACAAGGCCGGGGGCGCACCCGTCGTGGTCGCGGGCGACTTCAACGTCGAGTACTACACCACGGACCCGAAGAACGGTCACGCGCCCGGGGCGGGCGTCAGCGGTGAGGTCGCGAAGGCGAACGAGGCGCTCGGCGGGGTCCTCGCGACGCCGGGCACCACCGGCTACACCTACGACATGGTCGACAACCCGCGCGCCGGGCTGCGCGACGACAAGGACAACGGCTACGCCAAGTACCGCAACCGGCTGGACTACATCGGCTACATCAAGGGGACGGGCGCCCAGCCCTCCTTCTCCGAGGAGCGGATCGTCGGCTACGACGGGCTCCGCAAGGGCGGCGACCCCCTGGCCGAGATCCCCTCCGACCACCAGCCGATCGTCTCCCGCGTGACCGTCGGCCGCTGAACGGCCACCGCTCAGATCGCCGACGGTTCGTCAACAGACTGCTCCGCAGCGGAGCCTGGGCCGTCCTCTGGCGACATTTTGTGGGTATTCGACACTTATAGGAGTGCGGGTGCCGAAGGATGATCCATGCCACTCCATCGGACTCCAGCCATTCGACTCGGCGGATCGGACGGCCCCTTCGTCTGGAGAGAGGCCCACCCGGAAGACCTGGAGGCACCAAAGCATGAAACGCACACGGCGCATCCCGCTCAAGTTCGTGGCAACGGCCGTCGTCCTGTCCCTCGGCTCGGTCCCCCTGGCGTCGTCGTACGCCTGGGCGGGCGAGCCGAGGGAGGCGCAGCGGATCTCGGCAGCCGCCGCCCAGCCCACCGACGCCATGGACGGCAAGACGCCGACCGAACGGATCACCCAGCTGCTCACCAGCCTGGACGCGGCCTCACGCAAAGGCGACAAGCTGGAGGTGACGGATCCGAACCAGATCGCGAGGTACGTGCTGGCCGTCTTCGCGTTCGGTGTCAAGCTCGTGCCCTACGGCGGCAGCGCTCTGTCCGGCATGACCGATTTCCTCGGAAAGGCACTGTTCCCGACCGGCAAGCCGTCGGTCGACCAGCTGTGGCAGAAGCTGAGCGACCGCGTCGGGGGGATGATCGACGCGAAGCTCGGCGACTACGACGCGAAGACCCTGCGGGCGAGCCTGACGGGCATCGACACCAACCTGGAGGACTACACCAAGGCGGTCAACGACTTCGCGAAGGCACCCGCGGGAAAGGACCGGGACAAGGCCGCCGAGCGGATCCGGACCCTGCACCGGGCCTCCCTGGTCAACGTCCAGCAGCAGATCCCGCAGTTCCAGAAGGACGGCTACGCGGTGGCGGCGCTCCCGCTGTTCGCCGCGGCGGCCAACGTGCACCTCGCACTGCTGACCGACGGCGTCAAGCAGGGTGCGAAGTGGGGGTTCTCGCCGAGCGAGATCAAGGACATGCGCGACCGGCTCACGAGCCTCACCACGCCGGGAGGCAACGCCGGGAGCAGCGCGAAGAGCACCTCGGACAAGCTCGGCGCGCTCAACGACGCGATCGCCAAGGGGCCTTCGCTGGGCGTCTCCGCGAAGTCGGTCGACGTCTGGCGCGAGCAGGCGCAGGAACTCCGGAGCGGCAGGCAGGCCCAGCCGGCCGCCGCGAACACCGACTACGTGTCCTACGTGAACAAGGTCTACGCCGAAGGCCGCGCGAAGGTGAAGGTCCCCGGGTCGAGGATCCTCTCCAGGGGCGGTCCGGAGGCCAATGAGCACAAGACCTACGCGGAGTACGACACGGTGATGAACGTCAACGTCCTCGACTACGCCAGGCTCTGGCCCTACCTCGTCGACAAGATCCCCGACTCGGCGAAGGCCGGCCTGGACCGGGAACTCTTCTACGGCACGTACGGACGGGGCAACGGCGGCAACCGCTGGGACGGGACGAACATCAGCAGCGCCCCCTGGGACGCGTCGAACCCGCCCACCGTCACGAAGCGCGGAGAACGGATCACGGCCGTGCGTGTCTGGGGCTACGACGACGTCGACGCGATCCAGATCAAGTACGGCAACGACTGGGGCGACAAGATGGGCGGCACCGGCGGAGCCCTGAAAGAACTCACCCTCGCCCAGGACGAGTACGTCACCAAGGTCGAGGGCACCTACGGCCAGAAGCTCGGGAAGATCAAGTTCACCACGAACAAGGGCAGCAGCGTGGAGACCGGAGCGGCGCGGCACGTCGACCCCGACACGCGCGACCGCACGCCGGAGACGTTCGCCGTGTCCCCCGACGCCCAGGAGCTGACGAGCGTGGGCGTCACCCAGTTCTCGTCGGAGAAGCCGCCCGGTATCGAGGGCGTCTACCTCGGCTTCCGTTCGCGGCTGGTGGGCTGATCCGGCGTCCGGCCGGTCGTGCGGGGCGCGTGCCGGCCGGACGTGCGGGGGCGGCGTGGGGGTCGATCCCGGCGTGTCGGGGCTCCGGTCGAGGGTGACGTCGTCCGTCGCCCTCGACCGGGGCTTCGACGCGCCTTTCCCCGGTTCAGGTGTGCGGTCCGGAGGCGTCGAGGGTGGCGAGCAGGTCGCGGGCGCGGGCGGTTTCGGGGGCGTCGAGGTCCTCGAAGACGGCGAGTGCCCGCTGGAGGTGTGCGCGGGCGGTGCGGGAGCGGCCGGTGGCGTGCAGGCAGCGGGCGAGGCCGAAGAGGGCTCCGGCCTCGGCGTGGACGTCGCCCGCGGCGAGGGCGGTGTCGAGGGCCTCCTGGAGCACGCCGGCGGCCCGGTCGTACTGGTGGAGGGCCTCGTGCACCTCGGCGATGTTGTGC
The DNA here is from genome assembly GCF_042751525.1 of Kitasatospora sp. NPDC059408. Lineage (NCBI taxonomy): Bacteria > Bacillati > Actinomycetota > Actinomycetes > Kitasatosporales > Streptomycetaceae > Kitasatospora > Kitasatospora sp. NPDC059408. Next base: position 74,052 of record NZ_JBHYWI010000027.1, on the reverse strand, counting down.
AGGGCCAGGCCCAGGCCGTTGGGGTCCTCGTCCTCGCGGTGCATGGCCAGTTTCCGCAGCAGGTAGGCGAGCGACTCCTCGGGCCGGCCGAGCTCCCACAGGCAGATCGCGATGCTGTTGAGGACCGCGGCCTCCCGTTTGCGGTCGCCGGCGCGGGTGGCGGCGTCGAGGCCCTGGAGGGCGTGGCCGAGGCCGGCCTCCAGGTCGCCCGCCTCGGCGGCGGCGCGGGCGAGGTTGCTCAGGGTGGCCGCTTCGCCGCTCACGTCGCCGAGGACGCGGCGCACCTGGAGGGCGCGGGTGAGGTGTGCGGTGGCGTGGTCGGGCCGGCCGAGGGCGGCCAGGCAGATGCCCAGGTTGTTGCGGACCCAGGCCTCGCCGGCCAGGTGGCCGGTGGCGAGGGCGGCCTCCAGCGCCAGTTCGTGGATGTGCTCGTGCTCCCGCCACTGGCAGCGCAGGTGCAGGTAGGTCGACAGCGCGGTCGCCAGGCGCCAGGCGAGGTCGCCGCCGCCCGGCACCCCGGCGACCGACGGTGCGGCGGCCTTTTCGGCGAGTGCGGCGGCCTTCTCGGCGGCGGCCAGCAGGTTGGCGTGCTCGGCGTCGCACCAGGCCATGGCGTCGGCGCTGCCCTCGAAGGCCGGGGGCGAGGCGGCGGCGAGGGCGGGGTCCGGCGCCATGGCGTAGCGGGAGGGCACGATCCGGTCGGCGGCGGTGTCGGCGCCGGCCAGGTACCACGCGAGGACGCGGCCGGTGGCGGTGCGTTCCTCGTCCCGGTCCGGGCGGGCGCGTCCGGCGGCGTAGGCGTGGAGGAGGTCGTGCAGGGCGTAGCGTCCGGGGGTCTTCTGCTGGAGCAGGTGTTCGTCCTGGAGCCGTTCCAGCAGCAGTTCGGTTCCGGGTTCGTCGAGGCCGGCCAGGGCCGCCGCGGCCCCGGGGGTGAAGTCCTGGCCGGGGTTGAGCGGCAGGAGGCGGAACAGGCGCTGCGCGGCCGGGGGCAGGCCCTCGTAGGAGAGGTCGAAGACGCCGCGCAGTGATTGTCGTGAGGTGGCGACGGAGTCGACGCCGTGGGTGTGCAGTTTGCTCAGCAGGTAGGCGAGGGTCCAGGTGGGGCGCGAGCGCAGGCGGGCGGCGGTGAGCGAGACCGCGAGGGGCAGGTGGCCGCAGGCGGCGACGATCGCGGCGGCCGCTTCGGGTTCGGCCGCGGTGCGTTCGGGTCCGGCGATGCGGGCGAACAGGGCGAGGGCCTCGGCGGGGTCGAACACGTCGAGCCGGGTCGCGGTGGCACCGTCGAGGCCGAGCAGGCTGCGGCGGCTAGTGACGACGACCAGGCTGGACGGGCAGGCCGGGATGAGCGGGCGGACCTGGTCCTCGTCGGCGGCGTTGTCCAGGACGATCAGCGCGGCCCGGCCGTCGAGGCGGTCGCGGAACATGGCCGCGCGGGCGTCGAGGCCGTCGGGGATGCGCTGGGCGGGCACCTCCAGGTGGCGCAGGAAGGCGTCCAGGACGGCCGCCGGATCGGCCGGGGGCAGTTCGGGGTCGAATCCGCGCAGGTTGACGTAGAGCTGCATGTCCCGGTAGCGGCCGGCGCGGACCAGCTCGTGGGCGGCGTGGACGGCCAGTTGGGTCTTGCCGACCCCGGCCATGCCCTCGATCGCCGAGATCACGACGGTCGTCGCGGCGTTGCCGCCGGGGCCGGCCGCCGCGAGCAGGGCGGCGAGTTCGCGTCCGCGCCCGGTGAACGTGGCGAGGTCGGCGGGCAGTTGGCGAAAGACCCCGGCGGTGCCGCCGGTCTTGGCCCCGGCGTGCACCCTGATGCAGGCCGCCCGCCAGCGTTCCGTGCCGGCCTCGTCGACGCCCAGGGCGCGGACGATGCCCACGAGCAGGTCGAGGTCGAGGCGGCGGCGCCCGGCCTTGAAGGCGTCGACGACCGTGGTCGCCGACACCGTCCGCGCGGGCCGCAGCAGCGGCCCCACCCGGCCGGCCAGCACCCGGTAGGACGGCTGTCCGGCCCAGGCCCGCAACTCGCCGAGCAGGCCGATGAGTTCGGCGAGGTCTTCCGCCCGGCCCGGATCCGGCGCCCCTGCCCCTGCCCCTGCCCCGCGAGTTTCCACCAGCGCTGCACCCCCCGGTGACGTCCCCTGTCGCTGTCCGGACAAGCGTACGGCGCACGCCCCGTGGAGGACGCGGTGATCACGCAACTCGCGGACGGGAGGCGGATCCTGCGCGGCCGATGACGCGAAGACGGGCGGCAGGATTTTGCGGAGCATCGGCTTCCACGCGGCTGGTGATGCCGGACACGGCAGCAGGAAGATGACTCACGGCCAGGAAGGACCACGAAAAGGAGAACCCTGGCCGGCCGGGCCCCGCCGGCCGCGGTGAAGGTCATTCAGAACCCCTTGCGCCAACCTCTGACGAGCGATCTCGAAAGGACGAGAAATGAACGACAGGAGCAGCCGCATTCGAAACGTCCGCCGCGCCACGGCGGCGGCCGCGCTGGCCGCCGTGCTGTCCGGGGCGACCCTCTCCCTGGCCCCCGCCGCCACCGCCACCGCCACCGCCACCGCGAGGACCTCGACCGCGGCAGGGGCGCGGGTTCAGGCGGCCTCGGAGTCGAGCGCCCTGTCCGCGACGGTGCAGGTGACGAACGTCAGCGGTAGGACCATGTACGTCATCGCCGGCCCGAACGCGGACTGGCTCGCGGCGGACTTCGTGGCGGACCTCGCCCTCATGGCCAACGGGATCGGCGAGATCAAGGGCGCCGTGACGGCCGGCCGGCTGCCGGAGACCATCCGGACGGTCAAGGACCTGCGGGCGTTCATAGGGGTGTCCGGCGAGCTGCTCATGGGCACCGTGGCCACGGGCTCCAGGAGCGCCGAGGCGGTCGCGGCCGCGGGCGAACTCCTCGACAAGGCCAGGAAGCACGCCATCACGATCGAGCCGGGGAAGAGCGCGAACGTCTTCGACAGGTCGCTCCTGGACATCATCCTTTCCCCCAGCGGCATCGCGTCCATCTTCGGCGCGTCCGATGTCTCGCTCAGCGCGTTCGACGACGACGGCAACATCCTGAACGGGAACGTGAGTTCCAACAGCAATGTGTACCTCGATGCCAGTGGGTTTTCCCCGGACACCAGGACGGACGTCGAGAATCCCTATGTTCCCGGGGACAGCTTCTTCCTGTGAGCCTCGCGGTCAGGGGTGCCCCGGTGCCCGTCGGCCGGCTGTCCGACGACGTGCCCGGCCGCGCGCAGGGCGGCCGTCGCGGCGGCGAGGCGGGCGACGGGGACCAGGACGAGGTCGGCGTGGAAGGTGGAGGCGGTGAAGACCGGGATCCCGGCCGCCGCCAGCGGGGTCAGCAACGCTGCCAGCATCCCGGGCACGTCGAGCCCGTGGGCGGTCTGCCCGCCGTAGAACGCGGCCCAGCGCTCCGCGCCCTCGCCCTCGCCCGCACCCCCGGCGTCGGCGTCGGCGTCGGCGTCGGCGTCGGCGTCGGCGTCGGCGGGCCGAACGACGGTCAGGCCCTCGGGGGCGCGGACCAGGGCGAGCCAGTCGCCGCCGGGCACCGGGGCGCCGGGGCCGTGCTGCTCGACGACGAACTCGCCGGGAAGGACGGCGAGTTGCTGCGGTACGGCTGCGTTCACCGGGCCAGCATAGGCCCCACCGCAGCCATGATCAACCGCGGGCGGCCGCGGCGCGGCGTACGGCCGGTCGGCGCAGCGCGGAGCCGCCGGCCGGGGGCCGGGCCGGGTGGCGTGCCTATCGTGGCGTGGTGACCGATCATCGGGCCGTCCGGCCTGCTGCCGCCCGGGCGGGCTACCTGCCGGCCGCTTTCGCGTTCGCCGTGGCCATGGCCGGGACCACCCTGCCCACGCCCCTGTACGGGCTGTACCGGGAGCGGATCGGCTTCTCGGAGCTGACGGTGACGGTCGTGTTCGCCGTCTACGCCTTCGGTGTCATCGGCGTCCTGCTGCTGGTCGGCAACGTCTCGGACACCGTGGGGCGCCGGCCCGTCCTGCTGTGCGGGCTGGGCTTCGCGGCCTGCAGCGCCGTCGTGTTCCTGGCCGCGGACAGCGTGGCGCTGCTCTGCCTCGGGCGGCTGCTGTCGGGGCTGTCGGCGGGCCTGTTCACCGGCACGGCCACCGCGTACGTGCTGGAGCTCGCCCCGGCGCGGCACCGGGGACGCGCGGGCTTCGCCGCGACCGCCGCCAACATGGGCGGGCTCGGCTGCGGCCCCCTGCTGTCGGGGCTGCTGTCGCAGTACGCGCCCCGGCCCCTGGTGCTGCCGTTCGTGGTGCACCTGGTGCTGCTCGCCGCCTCGTTCGCCCTCGTGCTGACGCTGCCGGAGACCGTCGCCGGCACCCGGCCGCTGCGCACCGCCCGGCCCCAGCGGGCCGAGCTGACGCCGGAGGTCCGGCGGGTGTTCGTCCCGGCCGGGCTCGCCGCGTTCGCCGGGTTCTCCCTGCTGGGGGTGTTCACGTCGGTCAGCCCCGCCTTCCTCGCCGAGGCGCTGGACGTCCACGACCGGGCCGTCGTCGGGCTCGTCGTCTTCGCGGCCTTCCTCGCCTCCACGCTCGGCCAGCTCCTCGTCCCCCGCCTGGGCACCGCGCGGGCCATCCCGCTGGGCTGCCTGGTGCTGATCGCCGGACTGGCGCTGCTGGCGGGCTCGCTCGCGTGGGCCGTCCTGGCCCTGCTGGTGCTCGCCGCGCTGGTGGGCGGCGCCGGCCAGGGCATGGGGCTGCGCGGCGCGGTGGGCGAGGTCGCCGCCGCGAGCCCCGCCGAGCACCGCGGCGGCGCGCTCTCGGCGCTGTTCGTCGTCGCCTACTTCGGCATCTCGGTCCCCGTCATCGGCGTCGGCCTGCTCACCGGGCCGCTCGGCCTGGCCCACGCCGGCCTGGTCTTCGCCGCCTGCATGGCCCTGCTGGCCGCCGCCTCCGGCGCCTACCTGCTGCGCCGGGCGGAGGCGGACGCCGGGGCCTGAGCGCCCGTCACCGGCCCAGGTGGACGGCCAGCGACTCGATCGTGCGCCGGCGCATGGTCATCATCGCCACGGACGAACCGTCCGCGAAGTGGAGCCGGAAGCGCGCCATCGCCTGCGTCCTCGGCCGGCGCTCGGCCCGTGCCACCCGGGCCCGGGGCGCGGCCCAGCGCAGGCGGCCGGGCTTGCGGAGGTCCGGGCCCGCCTCGACGAAGGCGACCCGGCGGTCGGTGACCGTCAGCAGCCCGGCCTTCCCCAGGGCCGTCCCGGTGGGGAAGGCCGCCGCCAGGCTCCCCCCTCCCCCGGCGACCGCGCCGATGCGCGCGAGTGCCGACCCGAACGGCACCGGGTCGGCCCCCAATGCCCCGACCCCGGCCACCGGGACCACCTTCGCCACGTCCAGCAAGGCCTCGCCAGGCCCCAGCAGCGGCTCCACGGCCTGGCGGTAACGGTTGATCGTCTTCTCGGTCACCCCGGCACAGTAGTGGGCGGCGGTCAGGACGCGGTGGCGAGGGTGTGCCCGAGCAGGGACATCGCGTCGGGCAGCACCCGCCGCCAGAAGCCGTCCGTGTGCAGGCCGTCGGGGAAGTGCGCCTCGCGGGCGCGGGCCTGACGGGCGACCTCGCGGGCGGCGGGGCAGAACGGGTCCTCCTGGCCGCACCACACGCCGAGGGCACCGGTCTGCATCCCGTCGAGGCGCAGCGCCGGCTCGTGGGCCTGCCAGTCCGTCTCGTCGGCGTAGCCGCCGGTGGTGCGGGCGTCCGCCCAGGTGCGGAAGACGGCCGGGCTGAGCAGCGCGACGGCGTCGAGGTTGCGGCCGGCGTGGGTGCGGCCGATCGCGTACTGCAGGGCGCCGGAGCCGCCCATCGAGATGCCCATCGCGGCGCGTGGCGTGGGCAGTTGGCGGGCGTGCAGCCAGCCCGGGAGTTCCTCGCGGAGCATCGTCTGCGGGTCGTCGCCGTCGCCGGGGGCGTGCTGGTGCCAGTACGTGGCGTCCCCGCCGTCCACCGCGACGACGGCGAAGGGCGGCACGCCGGCCTTGACCGCGGCCGCCAGGAACTGCGGCAGGCCCAGGGTCACCATGCCCTGGGCGTCGTTCCCGCGCCCGTGCAGCAGCACGCACACCGGCAGGTTGGTGCTCGCCGTGGCGCCGGGCGGGAGCATTGTCACCATCGTGACGTTCCGGCCGCGCGCCGCCGAGCGGACCTGCTCGACGTGCACCGCTCCCGGCGCCGCGTCGGGCACGGTGCCGTCCGTGCCGGTCATGCCCAGCGCCTTCTTCAGCGCCACCCCGCCGGGCAGCCACCCGGCGAGCATCCCGCCCGCGGCACCGGCCCCCAGCAGGGCTCCGCCGCCCGCGACGCCGGCCCCGATCCGCAGCAGGCGCCGCCGGGACACCGCGGGGCCGACGGGCTGCGCCGGGGGCTGCTCGGGCCGCTCGGGCTGATCGGTGGCGCTGTCGGTGGCGCTGTCGGTGTGCGTGGTCATGTCTGCTGGCCTTTCGCCGTGCGGTCGTTCGGGTGCGGCCACGGTCGGCGCGCGGCGGTCCACCGCAGCGACATGTGCACGTTTCCCCCGGTCAGGCCGGTACGGGCGACCGGCCACCGTAGGTGACGAGGGATCGGACCGCGCGGTTCCGCCCTTCGGTTACGCGGTCGGCGGCGACCTTGTCCCTCAGGAATTCAACATTCCACGGAAAGGCAGGTCTGGGGAATTTTCCCCGTATGCGCGACTATCGACCTGAATAGCTTTTCCGGGACCGGCACAAGAGCGATCCAGCGCAGTATCCCCCCAGGTCAAGGTCATTATGATGCTATGTCACTTACCTGTCATTCAGTCCGGAAAAGTGTCTCTTGCGGTACGTCTGTCCGTCAATTACAGCTGGTCGGACGCATTTTGACGGAAGGCTTGCCCACCGTTGCCCCCGCTGTTTCAATGCTGGATGTCGATGCGGGCGTTCCCGTCGCGCTCGACGGCCGACAGCGTAATTTTCCCGGCGCCATCCACCGCACAAGGGGGAACCACATGCGCACAGTTCGAGCTGCCCTGCTGGCCGGAGCGATGCTCGCGGCAACGGTTGCGGTCGCGGCCCCGGCCCAGGCGTCCTCCCGCTGCAGCCCGATGAACGGCTACGGCGAGCAGATCTGCGTCGACGGCGTGTCCTACAACCGTGCGGAGGACGTCTCCACGGTCTTCTTCACGCTCCGCGGGCCCTGGACCGACTACCGGGTCTACATGAACGGCACGTCCGACCTCTACTACCCCGGCTCGCACGCGTTCGGCATCAACGGCCACCTGAACACCAGCGTATGTGTGTCCGAGTCGACGTACGGGTGGGAGTGTGTCTGAGCCGACCGGCGGGTTCTCCGGAATCCGCCGCTGAGGGAGGGGCCGGGGCGACGTCCCGGCCCTTCTCACTGCCCTGGGCAATCCGGGTATTCCGGGTGCCGCACGAAGCGCAGGTCCTGCGGCCGCACCCGCTCGCGCGGTCCCGCCGCGCGCAGCACCACGTCCAGCACACGTGCCGGGTCGGCGGCGTACGCGTGCGAGAACCACGCCATGTTCGCCTCCACCACGGCCCAGCGGTGGCCCGGGCGGTAGGGGTCGAGCAGTTGTCCGACGTCCAGGACGACGGCGCTCGGCAGGGTGGGGCCGGCCATGGCGACCAGCCGGGCGACGAACTCGGCGATCTCCGTGGCGGCGGGGTCGCCGTCGAGCGGTCGCGGGTCGAGGCGGCCGAACACCGCGTACCGGCTCGCCGTGGCGATCCGCCCGTCCAGCAGGAACAGCCGGTACTCGGCCGCGAACGTCACCACCTCGGAGAGCAGCACCGGTGTCGCGGGGTCCAGGCCGGCGGGCAGGCGGGAGCCGTCGGCGTAGACGTCCGCCGGGAAGGACTTGTCCCGCGGCGGCTTGACGAACGTCGGCCGGTCGAGCGCCCACGCGTCCGCGAGGGTCGCCGCCCTGACGTCCCGGCGGGTGAACTCCGCCGGCAGCTCGGCGAGCCAGTCGTCGGCCGGTTCGAGCAGCGCGAACCCGAGCCGCTCCGCCAGCCGCGCACCCGCGAGCGGCCCGCCGTACCAGTGCACCGGTCCCGCGTCCGGGCCCGCGTCCGGGCCCGCCTCCTCCGCCGCCAGGACCCGCATCCCCCGGCCGGCCGCCTCGACGGCCAGCAGCTCCATCGTCGACGTCCGCCGCCCCGGCATGACCAGCACCGCGCCCCTCCTCCACTTCGCGAAGCCGCCAGGCTAGTGCCGCCGCCCCCGCGGCCGCAGCCGGGTATCGGGCAGGACGGGCGTCGGCGGACCGGGACGAGAGACGGCCGGGGAAAGTCGGGCCGGAGCGTTCGCCAGCGTGGGATTCGATAGCTCGCGCCAACTAACGGTAGCCGCATGACCGTTGGGCCGGTAGGCCGCGTCGCGGCAGGACCGCTCCCCCGGTGCGGGCCCCGCCCTGCCCGGAGACGGGCTGGGGCGGGGCAGGCCCATCGGCGCCCGATGCTTACCGGGGCCGGGCGCCTACCGGGGCCGGGCGGCGGGTGTCACCTGAGGGTGGGCAGGTACGGGTAGCAGCCGTAGGCGTCCTTGGTGGCCGTGATCATGGCGTCGCCGGTCCGCGGGCCGACGACGCCGTCCTGCTGCAGGCTCGCCCACTTCTGGATGGCCCTGACCGCCCCGTCGGTGTCGGGGCCGAACGAGCCGTCCACGTCGATCGTGTGGTAACCGGTCTGGTAGTGCAGGGAGTTGGAGATCTGCTGGACGCACTTGACGCTGGCGTACGTGTTGCTCTTGCCGTAACCGACCCACAGCGAGCCGGAGTTGGGCACGGCCTGGGCGGTGCCGCCCATGACGCCCGCGGTGACGAGGGCGGTGGTCGCGAACAGGAACGCGCCGCGCTGCCTGATGGAGGTGTTGCTCAAGGGAACCCCAAGAATTGGAATACGAATGATCATCAGACCCCGGACTATACGCGCCCCCTACGGCCGGGTCAGGCCTGGTCGGGGGGCCAGGGGCCGTGGGCGGCGACCTGGGCGCGCAGGCCGCGCAGGGCTTTGGCGGCGGCGATGCCCACCGCGCCCACGACCCGTCCGTCGCGGACGCAGGCGGCGGCGAAGCGGTGCTCGGCCACGGTGCCGTCGACGAGTTCGAAGCGGTCGGCGGCGCCGGGGCGGCCGAAGGCCTGGATCCGCAGGCCGTACTGGTCGGTCCACAGGTACGGGACCGGGGTGTAGGCCTGGCGGGTACCGTCCGGGCCGGCCAGGAGGTTGCGGGCGGCGTGCAGGGCCTGTTCGGTGGCGTTGGTGCGCTGCTCCAGGCGCCGGTGGCGGCCGGTGTGCGGGTCGGGCCAGGCCGCGGCGTCGCCGGCGGCCCACACGCCGTCGCCCGCGGCGCAGTAGGCGTCGCAGAGCACGCCGTCGGCCAGGGCGAGGCCGCTGCCGGCCAGCCAGCCGGTGGCGGGTTCGGAGCCGACGGCCATCAGGACGGTGTCGGCCGCGAGGTCGGTGCCGTCGGCGAGGCGGACGCCGGTGGCGCGCCCGCCGCGCTCAAGGACCCGGGTGGCCGTGCCGACGTGGATCCGCACGCCGTGTTCGCGGTGCAGGCCGGCCAGCAGGCCGGCGGTCTCGGTGCCGAGGACGCCGGCCAGCGGGGTCGGGGTGGAGACCAGCCAGGTGACCTCGGCGCCGAGGGCGACGGCGGTGGCCGCCGCCTCGGCGCCGAGCAGTCCGCCGCCGACCACCAGCAGCCGGCCGCCGGTGCGCAGGTCCTCGCGCAGGGCGAGGGCGTCGGCGAGGGTGCGCAGCACGTGGGCGCCGGCCAGCGGGGTCTCGGCGCCGGGCAGGCGGCGCGGGCGGACCCCGGTGGCGATGACGACGGCGTCGCAGGGCACCTCGCGGCCGTCGGCGAGGCGGACGGTGCGGGCCCGGCGGTCCAGGGCGGCGGCGGCCACGCCCAGGCGCAGGTCGAGCCGGAGCTCGGCCAGGGCGTGGGGCTCGCGCAGGGTGAGGCGTTCGGGCTGCCACTGGCCGGAGAGCAGGTGCTTGGACAGCGGCGGCCGGTCGTAGGGCGGCGCGTCCTCGGCGCCGACGAGGGTGAGGCGGCCGTCGTAGCCGGCCCGGCGCAGCGCTTCGGCGGTGTGCAGTCCGGCGGCGCCGGCTCCGACGACGGCGATCCGCCGCAGTGCGGTCACGCGAGTTCCAGGCGGATCGCGGCGGCGGGGCAGACGTCGGCGGCGTCCTTGACGGCCTGGTGGAGGTCCGCGGGCGGGCGGGCGTCGAGCAGGACGACGATGCCGTCCTCGTCGCGCTGGTCGAAGACGTCGGGGGCGGCGAGGACGCAGCTTCCGGCGCCGCAGCACTTGTCCTGGTCGATGGTGACGAGCACGGGTTTTCCCTTCGGGGTGGGTGAACTGGTATGGGGGCTGGGGGTGTTACCAGGTGACGGGCAGTGCGTGGAGGCCGTAGACGAGCATCTCGCCGCGGAAGGGGACGTCCTCGAAGGGGACGGCCAGGCGCAGTCCGGGCAGGCGGCGCAGGACGGTGTCGAGGGCGATCTGGAGTTCCAGGCGGGCGAGGGGCTGGCCGAGGCACTGGTGGGTGCCGAAGCCGAAGGCGAGGTGGCGGCGGGCGGCGCGGGTGAGGTCGAGCTCGTCGCCGCCGGGGAACTGCGCGGCGTCCCGGTTGGCGGTGCTGACCATGCAGATGACGCCTTCGCCGGCCCGGATCGTCACGCCGCCGACCTCGACGTCCTCGGTGGCGACGCGGGTCAGGCCGGAGTGGACGATGGTCAGGTAGCGCAGCAGTTCCTCGACCGCGCCGGGGACGGACTCGGGGTGGGCGCGCAGGTGGTCGAGCTGGGCGGGGTTGCGCAGCAGGGCGAGGACGGACAGGGCGGTCATGTTCGCGGTGGTCTCGTGCCCGGCGATCAGGAGGAGGCGGCCCATCGCGCCGATCTCCTCGGTGGTGAGCTCGCCGCGCTCGGCCAGGCGGCTGAGGATGCCGTCGTCGGGTGCGGTGCGCTTGGTCTCGGTGAGGGCGACGAGGTAGTCGGCCAGGCGCTTCTGGGCGGCGTCGACGTCCTCGGGCGGGGAGTCGCGGCGCAGCAGGACGCGGCTGCACTCCTGGAAGAAGGCGTGGTCCTCGTAGGGGACGCCGAGGAGCAGGCAGATGACGAGGGAGGGCAGGGGCAGGGCGAAGTCGCCGACGAGGTCGGCCTCGGTGCGGCCGGCGGTCATGTCGTCGAGGAGGCGGTCGGCGATGCGCTGGATCTCGGGGCGCAGCGCCTCGACCTTCTTGATCATGAATTCGCCGGTGAGCATCCGGCGCTGGCGGGCGTGTTCGGGGTCGTCCATCCGGATGAAGGTGACCTGGCCGGCGCCCAGCTGCCGGGCGCCGGCGCTGATGAAGGGGAAGCCGGGGCGGGTGGCGTCGGAGCTGAAGCGGGGGTCGGCGAGAACGGCCTTGATGTCGTCGTAGCGGGTGAGGAACCAGCTGGGAGTGCCGTCCCACAGGGAGACGCGGCTGATCGGCTCCTCCTGCTGGGCCTGCTCGTAGGCGGGGGGCGGGGCGAAGGGGCACGCGCCGCGGGCGGCGGGGTGGGTGAAGCGGGGGGTGGGTGCGGCCGTGGCCATGGGGGGCTCCCTTCCCGGAGCTTGGTGTGCCGGCGGCTGGCGGGGGCGTGGTGGGGTGGTGCGGCGGGGTGGTGCAGCGGCCCCCGGGTTCATTGCATGCCTTAAGCAACTAACTCATCGTCACGCTAACTCGCGGTCCGTGGCGGCGAAAGGCCCCGCCGGGTGGCGAACGAATCTGTCCGAAATCCGGTCAGAGGCCCGCACCGGCACCGCACGACCGCCACACCACCGCCGCGGCCCGCACCGGATCGCTAAGGTTCCTGCATGTCGGACGCCGAAGACCCCGTAGACGAACGGACCACCACCTCGGACCTGGAGGCCGTACTGGCCAGTCTGGCCTACCTCCTGACGCGTTCACAGCAGCACGAACGCCAGATGGCCCGGGCCGGCATCACCGCCGCCCGCTCGGACATCTACCTGCTGCGCGCGCTCGCCGAGGCCGAGGGCGCCAGCCGGGTCACCGACCTCGCCCACCGCCTCATGGTCAAGTCCTCCCACGTCACCCGGCAGATCGACCGCCTCCAGGGCCAGCGGCTGGTGGCCCGCACCCAGGACGCGACGGACCGCCGGGCCCGCCAGGTCGAACTCACCGCCGAGGGACACGCCGTGCTCGACCGGCTGAAACAGGCCAACATCACCGGACTGGCCGGCGCACTGGACGGCGTCCCCGACCCGGACGTCGCCGCCACCGTCAGCGTGCTGCGCCACCTGATCGACCGGTACGTCCAGCGGGCGCGCGCCACCATGCACACCGAGGACGGCCCGCCCGCCCTTCCCTCACAGGACTGCTGAGTCCCCGGGTAGGAGTCCCCGGGGCAGGAGTCCCCGAGGTCAGGACAGGGCGGCCAGGAGGCGCTGCTCCTTCGCCGGTTCGATGCCCAGCGGGAATCGGCCGCGCTTGCGGCCGTCGGGTTCGGTGTCGTCGGCCGGGCCGCGCCCGCGCAGCCACTGCCAGGTGTCGCGGGCGGTCTCGGCGAAGGGGCGGCAGCGCAGGCCGGCCGCCCGGGCGCGGGCGGTGTCGACCTGCCAGGTGCCGGCCGCCTCGGGAACGTCGGGCATCCACAGCGGCAGTTCGCTCCACGGCTCGACGGCGTCCGGGCCCTCGGCGACCAGCGGCGCGTCCGGGACCCAGACGAGCTCGGCGCGCCCCTCCCCCGCCACCTGCGCGCAGGTGTCCAGGAACTGCCCGTAGGTGAGCAGGCCGGGCGGCGCGGTGGTGAGGAAGCGGCCGGCCGTGCCCGCCGTCAGCAGGTCCAGGCCGAACAGCGCGAAGTCCCGGACGTCGATCAGCTGGACGGGCCGGCCGGGCTCACCGGGTGCCAGCACCCGGCCGCCGCGGGCCATCCGTTCCAGCCACCACGGCAGACGGCCGCCCCGCTCGTACGGGCCGATCAGCAGCCCGCTGTTGAGGACCAGGGAGCGCCCGGCACCGAAGTGCTCCTGCACCGCCCGCTCGCAGCCGGCCTTGAGCGCGGCGCTGAACTCCTGCCCGGGCGGGGTGTCGGCGGGGCACGGGTGCAGCGGCGAGGACTCGTCGACCACACGGGCCGGCCAGTCCTCGAACGCATGGACGGAGGAGATCAGCGTGTAGTGCCCGGCGCGCTCGCGCAGCAGCCGGGCGGAGGCCGCCGCCTGGGCGGGCTGCTGGGCCGAGGTGTCGACGACGGCGTCCCAGCGCCGCCCCTCCGCCAGGCGCGCGAGGTCCGCGTCCGAGTCGCGGTCGCCGCGCACTGCCTCCACCCCGGGCAGGTCGGCGGCCGAGCGGCCGCGGTTGAACGTGGTCACCTCGTGACCACGGGCGAGGGCTTCGGCGGCGAACGCCCGCCCCAGGAACGACGAACCGCCGAGCACCAGGATCTTCATACCGCCAAGGCTGCCCCGGGCCCGGCCCTGCGCACACCGTTTTTCGCGCTGGGCAGAGGACGGCCCGTCTCGGTCATGCACCCGGTTACCCCGGATCGTTCCGGATTACGGGGCGGTCACTGCCCCACTAGCTTGTCGACGCCGTCCGCCCGAGCGGCCGGCCCGGAGTCCAGGGAGCAGCGATGTCGATGACCGTCACCGTCGGCCGGCCGAGCGCCGCCGTGCTCGGCCACACGGAGCTCAGGGGGCAGCAACTCGACCGGCGGGAGCGCGAGGTGCTGCACGCGGTCGGCTGCGGGCTGCGGGACGACGAGATCGCCGCGGTGCTGGCCGTTCCCGAGGACGTCGTGGCCGGGCACCTCGTGCGGATCCTGGCCAAGCTCGGGCTGCGGGACCGGGCCGCCGCCATCGTCCACGCCTTCGACTGCGGGCTCGTCTCCCCCGGCCGCGGCCCCCGCACGCGGGAGGCGGGCCCGGTGCTGCGCAGTGGCGGTGCCGCGCGGGCGGGCGGGCCGCGGGTGCGGATCTCCGTGCTCGGGCCGCTGCGGGCCTGGCAGGACGGGCGCTCGCTGAACCTGGGGCACCTGCGCCAGCAGGCCGTGCTCGCGGCGCTGGCGCTGCGCGGCGGACGGACGGTCAGCCGCCAGGAGCTCCTGGACGGCGTCTGGGGCCAGGAGCCGCCGGTGACCAACGTGGTGCCGGTCTACGTCTACCGGCTGCGCAAGGCGCTGCGCCTGGGGGACGGCCCGGAGCAGGTGATCGAGCACGACCGCTGCGGCTACCGGCTCGTCCCCGGCACGGCCGACGTGGACCTGGCGCGCATGGAGGACCTGGTCGCCGAGGCGAGGAGCGCCCACCGGGCGGGTGACACGGCCGAGGCGGTGCGCCTGTGCGCGCGGGCGCTGGACCTCTTCCGCGGCGAGCTCCTGGCCGGGCTGCCCGGACCGCTCGCCGAGCTGGAGCGGGTGCGGCTCACCGAGCGCCGGATCGCCGTCGCGCAGCGCAAGTCGGAGTGGCAGCTGCGGCTGGGCCGGCCCGCCGAGGCGGTGGCCGAGCTGTTCGCGCTGTCCGCGGAGCACCCGCTGAACGAGCCGGTGGCCGCGATGCTGATGCGCGCGCTGTACCGCGGCGGCCGGCAGGCCGACGCGCTGGCCGTGTTCGCCCGCGCCTGCCGGCACCTGGCCGACGACCTGGGCGTCGCGCCGAGCCGGATGCTGCGGCGCACCCACCAGATGATCCTGCACGGGGACGAGGCCGGCCTCGGTCTCACCACCGTCGTGCGGTGAGACCGAGGCCTTCAGCGGTTCCGTACGGCCGTCAGGAGGCGAACGCCCGCTCCAGGCGCGGGATCAGGTCGCGCAGGTCCTGCTCCCAGCAGTAGCCGGTGTGGCCGCCGTTGCACTGGGTGCCCCAGGCGGAGCCGTCGCCGTAGTCGACGTAGTAGTACGGCATGCCCAGGGCGTCCATGCGGTCCTTGACGTGCTTGGACGCGCCCTCCAGCCAGAACTCCAGGTCGGTGGGCACCCCGCGGCCGTTGCCGACGTAGACGGAGACGCCGACACCGGCGAGCTTGTCCATGTGCTGCGACGGGTCTACCGCGTTCCAGCGCCAGTCCACGTTGAACACCGGGTAGGGCGAGCCGAACAGGGCGTCGCTGTCCACACCGGGCTTGTAGGGGTCGTTGTTCGGGTCGCAGAACCCGGACGCCGAGGCGCAGACCACGCCCTGCGCGTCGACGAGCGTGGCGACGGCGGCCAGCCGCAGGTCCATGGAGTCGGCGGACAGGTCGATGTCGCCCGACAGGGAGGCGGTCTGGCTGAACAGGTCGGGGCGGTCCTGGGCGTAGTGGAAGGCGCCGAACCCGCCCATGGAGACGCCGGCGATCGCCCTGGCCTTCTTGGTGGCGATGGTGCGCAGGTTCGCGTCGATGAACGGGATCACCTGGTTGAGGTGGAAGTTCTCCCAGTTCTGGGCGCCGAGCACGGTGTTCTGGTTGAGCCAGTTGGCGTACCAGCCGCGGGGGCCGCCGTCCGGGATGACGGTGATCATCGCGTTGGAGGTGGTCAGCGCCGGGTAGGTCTGCTGGATCGGGTCGTCGGGCGAGCCGTGCAGGAAGTACAGCACGGGGTAGCGCCTGGCGGGGTCGTCGTAGTAGCCGCTCGGCAGGATGATCTTGATGTGGTGCTTGCCGGTGACCTCGGGCGTGGTGACGGTGAGGTAGAAGTTGGTGGGTCCGCCGACGGTCGTGTCGACCTGGGTCAGGCCGAAGCCGTCCGCCATCCGGGGCGGTCCCGCGGGGGCCGGCTGGGCCGCCTGGGCCGGGACGGCCGTGGCGGCCGTCCCGACGAATCCGACGACGGCGGCCAGCAGGGCCACCACCGTTCGCCAGCGGGTGGGTGTCTTCGTCACGCTGCTCCCCCTCGGGTGTGGTGTCGTGTGCGGCGCGGTCTCAGTCAAGGACCTTGACCTCCAGGACCGGTGAGGCCGCGATCTGGTCCTCGGTGTACCGTTCCGTCACCCACTGGCCCGCCGAGAACAGCCGGGTCTGGTCGGCGTAGTGCGGCGAGTTGGGGTTGGCGGACTGGGAGTAGGTCAGCACCGAGGCGGACTGCGGCGGGCCGTCGGCGGTGAACAGCGTCTGCTGGATGAAGCTGGAGCCGAAGGTGATGTCCAGCTTGCCGTCGACCATGCCGGGGGTGACCACGTTCAGCACGCCCAGTTCGTGGATCGAGCCGTGGATTGGGATCTGCTCGCCGTTGCGGGTGATCTTCTGGACGTCCCCCAGCCGCGCGTTCAGCGCGATGCCGGAGTTGCGCAGCGCGAGGACCGCGCGGGCGAGCGAGTTGCGGACGGCGTCGTTGCCGGGGTCCAGCGAATTGGGCGTGTGCACCGGGTCCTTGGGGTCGAAGGGCACCCGCCAGGGCAGCTTGTCGGGTGTCTGCCCGTTCGTCAGGTAGGCCCAGAAGTTCTCGAACAGCCACGAACCCCGGCTGTCCGCCGTGTACTTGTGGTCCCAGGCGGCCAGGATCGGGCAGGCCTCGCTGATGTTGACGAGGTTGCCGTCCACCAGGACGAGCCCGAACAGGGTGTTCTGGCACGCCGTCACCGTGGCGTTGAGGGCGAGGTCGGCGGCCCTGCTGTTGTCGGCGAACAGCAGTTGGCGCATGTTCTCCGGGGTGAAGCCCCGGCCCGGCAGGCCGTCGGTGCCGTTGATCCGGTTCTGCGCGGTCAGGATCAGCTCCTGGGTGCGCAGCGAGCGGGGTGCGGCCGTGTCGCCCATGACGCGCGGGAAGGCCAGCGGCTGCTCGGGGTTGGCGAGCCAGGCGCTGTCGTTGGCGTTGCCGGCGAAGTCGGAGCGGATCAGGCGGGGCTGTTTGTGCGGGTCCAGCAGGCCGGGTGCGACCGCGTTCGGGTCGTCGGGCCAGTCGCACTCGCTGCGTTTGCCGTCGAAGATGGAGATCGGCGGGATGTTGGGCAGCTTCAGGGGCTGGTTGAAGAGCAGTTGGCCGGTCAGGGTGAGGCAGGACTGCGCGTGGGCGTCGGTGATGTTCGGGGCGGCCTGGATGTCCGCGTAGAGGGCGTTGCCCTTGCGGTCGGCGGCGACGGTGTTGAAGAAGGGGACGCCCTCGGTGGTCTCCAGGGCGCTGACGACGTCGTTGACGTCCTTGGCCTGGTCGAGGTGGAGCCACGTGTTCAGGGCCCGCAGGTTGTCCATGTTGGCGTCGCGCACCGCGTGGGCGCTCACCACCCAGGGCAGCGGGATTCCCTGCATGGAGGTGGTGACGGGCCCGTAGCGGGTGGACCACAGCGTGCGGGTGACCCGGCCGACGGTGCCGTCCGCGTTCAGTACGTCGACGCCGACCTGCTGGGAGGTCATGGGCTGCCAGGCGCCGTCCACCAGGTAGTTGGTCGGGTGCAGCGGGTCCACCTGCACGTCGAACAGGCCGAACGGGGCGACGGTGGCGACGGTGTGGCTCCAGGCGACGTCGTCGGTGTGCCCGATGTTCACGGCGGGCAGGCCGAGCAGGCTGGCCCCGGAGACGTTGAACCGGCCCGGGATGGTGAGCTGGCTCTGCCACATCCGGTTCTTGCCCTGCCAGGGGAAGTGCGGGTTGGCGAGGAGCATGCCGGTGCCGGTGCCCGCGGACACGCCCTGCGTGCCGACGGCCAGGGCGTTGCTGCCCATGCTGCCCTCGCTGCGGGCGGCGGCCATCGCGTCGGCGATCTTCGCCGCGGTCTCCTCGGGCGAGGCCTGCGGAGCGGCGGTCTGCGGCGCGGCGTCCTGCGGCGCGGCCTCCTGCTGTCCGGCTTTCGCCCGTGGTGCGGCGGCCTGCGGTGCCGCCGATGCTCCCGGGGGTGCGGCGTTGACCTCGCCGTCCAGCAGCGGGTCGGCGACGCCCATGATGATCTCGGCGTGCGCGTGCCGGTAGACGTCCAGTTCGGTGATCGGGCGCACCCAGGCCGCGCCGCGGCAGGCCGGGTCGGAGATGTTGTTCACCCCGGTCTCGGCGAGGTAGCGGTTGTACCCCTTCACGTAGCCACGGATGGCATCCTTGACCTCCGGCTCCGGCCCGTTGGGGGCGGGCTGGTCGATCAGCCGCTCCACCACCCGGTTGTCGTTGATCCGCTGGAAGTACAGGTCGCTGTTGAGGTTGGTGGTGGTGTTCTGCTTCTCGCCGGGGCTCGTCCTGCCGTCGGGGCCCAGGTAGCGGGAGCGCTGGGCGTTGACCATCAGGTAGGTGTCGGCCAGGGTGCAGATGTTGTCCTTGGCCGCGGCGTACCCGTAGCCCTCGCCCAGGCCGCCCAGGGTCGAGGCGATGATGTGCGGGATCCCGTACTCGGTGTACCGGATCGTCGGCCTGTCCGGCCCCGGCGCGGCGTCGGGTGTGCCGGCGGGTGCCTTGGCGACCGCCATCGTGCCCAGCAGGGCCGCCGCGGCCATGAGCGCCACCGGCAGCCGCATCGTCGATCTCCTCCGTGCCATCGGGCCGTCCTCTCCCCTGCGTTCCCATGCCTGTGTCTGAACACGGTCACGCTAGGGAGGGGCGATGAAATCCCGGTGACGGGGGCGGGCGCCCCGGCGGCGGGCCGGGGGCCGCAAGGGGGGGGGGTGCGGTGGCCGGCCCGCGCCCTCCCCGAGGGGGGGGTGCACGCCCCCGTGG